>NC_012806.1:0-300000 GCF_000026765.1 Mesomycoplasma conjunctivae
TTACAAATTTTACCACAAATTAAGATATATTTAATTAAAATGGATTATTTAGCTTTATAATTTCAATTATTATAATACCCAAAAAAGGTAGGAATAAAAATTGAATAAAACAGATTTAGAGATTAAAACAATCAATCTAAAACAATCTCTTGAAGAGTTTATAAATGATAATATGATTTTTAATAATTTTTTCAAAAATATTAAAATAATTTCTGAAAATGAAAGTCAAATTATCATCGATGTTGATAATGTTAAAGTAAAAAAAGAGCTAAATTCAAAATGAAAAGGTCTTTTAGAAAGAGCTTTTATCAATATAGGTATTAGAAAAATTATAACATTTAATGGTTTAAGTGAAACAAATAACTCTTCAAATGACAAGCAAGAGGAAGTTGTTGAAAAGCAAGATGAGGAAATAAATTTTAAGGTTGAGATTTTAAACTTAGAATTAAAACACAACAATATTATTGCCAAATACACTATCGAAAATTTTGTTCAAGGTAATTATAACAAAATGGTCTTTGGAGTTTATCACAATATTATTGAAAAAAATAAATTTTTTTCACCTTTGTTTATTTACGGTGCTTCTGGAGTTGGAAAAACTCACTTTTTAAGCGCTTTAGGAAACTCCTTTATAAAAAAGGATAAAAAGGTTTTTTATATCAATGATTATAAATTTACTTCCATTGTAACTAGTTGATTAAGAGATAAAAATGAATATAGCAAAATAAATCAGTTTATAGAATGATTGTCCACTATTGATGTATTAATTATTGATGATATTCAAGGTTTTGGTAATAAAACAAGAACATTGTCTATTTTATTCCAAATAATAAATAAATTCATTGAAGAAGACAAGCAAATTGTTATCGCTTCTGATACCCCCCCTAATATTTTGGGAGGTTTTGAAGATCGACTGATAACAAGATTTAAAAGTGGTTTGGTAATTGAAATGAACAAACCAACAAAAGAAGATTTTGTAAAAATCTTTAAATTCAAAATTGAAGAAGAAGGTTTGGATAAATATTATTGAAGTCCTGAAGCTATCGATTTTTTATCAAGGCATTTCCACAATTCAATAAGGGATATGGAGGGAGCTTTAAAAAAGATAATATTTTATATCCAAACTGATGAAAGCTTCTATGAAAATCCAGATTTTTCTTTCTCACTAGAAAAGATTTTAGAAATTTTTGAAGAACAAAAGAAATTCTCCCAAAAAACTACCTATGAAGTAATAATTAAAGAAACGTGTGACTTTTTAGGTGTTGATAGTAAGCTAGTTTTTGGTAAATCAAGAGTTAGAGAAATTGTAAAAGCACGTAATATATCAATTTGAATAATTAAAAATCTTTTAGATTATACACATGTTAACATAGGTAAAATATTTGGTGACCGTGATCATTCAACAATTGTCTCTATTTTAAAGAATGTTGATAGAGAAAAAGCACAAAATGAAGCTTTTAATTATGAAATAACAGAGATTCAAAAGAAAATTAACACATTAAGTAAACAATAAATCAACATTAAAAAAAGTGTTAAAAAGCTTTTATTTGCTTGTATTTTAAAAGTTTTCAACATTTTAAGCTTTTTATTGTTATTATTATTTAATTAAATAAATAAGTAAGTAAATAAAAGAGGAAGTATGAAATTTAAAATAAAAAAAGAAATTTTTGAAAAAGAAATCGAAAGAACATCAAATGGTATATTTGTTCAAGGGAATTCTCCACTCTCTGGGTATTATTTAAAAGCAACAAGAGAAGGTTTGTCAATTATAAGTACAAATGGCGAATTATCATTTAAATCTTTTATTAATAGTGATAAAATTGACATCATTGAAGTTGGAATTTGTTTAATAGATGGCTTTTTTTTAAAAAACATTATTAAAAAAAGTGAAAATTTTATAAATTTCGAAATAAAATCAACAGAAGCTTTAATTTCATGAGAAAACGCTAGTTTTAGCAAGGTTTTAAAGGATCATACTATTTTTCCAGAAGTAAATTTTGATCCAATTGGAATTAAAGTAAAAGTTAATGCTAAAGAGTTAAAAAAAGCTATTAAAAACACACATTTTGCAGCTTCTTCTAATGTTAATAGCCCTATTTTGTCATCTATTAATATTAAATCTCAAGACAATATTTTGATATTCTCTGCAACTGATACTAACAGATTTGCTTCTGATAAAATTTCGATCTCAGAACCTGTTGATATCGATGTTTCAATAAATTCTGAAAATTTAAAAAATTTCATTCCTTCCGAAGTAGAAGGGGAAATTGAGTTATTTGTAAGCGAAAATAAAGTAAATTTTACTTACGATAATTTAACTATCCAAACAAAAGTTTTAAATGTTCCTTATAAAGACATATCTAATGTAATCCCGAAACCAGAAAGTTTAATATATAGACTGAAAATAGAAAAAAAAGAGATTTTAAGCTTAATCGACAAGGCAACAGTTATCGCCCCTGGTAAAGACAGTGCTATAACTTTTCACTTATCAAAAAAAGAGATTACCGCCTCTATTAGCAAACAAGAAACCGGACAATCAAAGGTAAAAAGTGATAAAGTCATTAAATATTCAGGTGAAGATGTTTTAATAAATGTTAACTTCAAATATTTAAAGGATGCAATTTCTGTTTTTGACAAAGACATAAATATTTTTGTAGATGAAAGAAAAACAAGGATTTTGATCATCTCAGAACATGAAAAAACTATAACTCAACTAGTTGGACTGGTGCTAAAATGATAGTTAGAATTAGAGGTTCATACATAACCATTGGTCAACTTTTGAAAAAAGAAAATTTTGTCAATTCCGGAGGTGAGAGTAAGTTCTTCCTTTTGGAAAATGTGGTTAAAATAAACGGTATTAGAGTAACTACACGTTCTACCAAAGTTAGAATTGATGATTTTGTTTGAATAAATGATGAATTAATTGAAATAAAGGCAATCGATGAAAGATAATAAAAAATTTGATGCAATAGTAGTTGGTGGTGGGCACGCTGGTGTTGAAGCTGTCTTTGCTTTAGCTAAAAAAGGTTTAAAAGTTGCACTAATAACACTTTCTAAGAATAAATTAGCATCAATGCCCTGTAATCCTTCAATTGGTGGATCAGCTAAAGGAATTATAACAAGGGAAATTGATGCACTTGGTGGTGTGCAAGCAAAATTCGCTGATCAAGCGATGATTCAAATTAAAATTTTAAACGAATCCAAAGGTCCTGCAGTACGTGCTATTCGTACGCAAATTGACAAAGAGAAATATTCAAAAGCAGTTCTTTCAAGTATGAAAAAATTGAACAATGTCTTCATTTTTGAAGACATTGTTTTAGAATTGCTTGTCAAAAACAAAAAAGTTTATGGAGTTAGATCTCAAAAAAATGGTGATTTTTTTGCAAAAGCTGTCATTATAACGACTGGAACATATTTAGATTCAAAAGTTCTTCGCGGCTCTTCTTCTGTATCTTCAGGACCTGATGGTCAAATCACATCAGATCAGTTATCAAAAAATTTAATTAAATTAGGTTTTGATCTTCAACGTTTAAAAACGGGTACACCACCGCGAATTTATACGGATTCTATAGATTTTAGTGAAGTTGAAAAAGAAGATGTTCCACTTTTAAATATTAATTTTTCTTTTTCTTCGAAAAAGCGAATTAAGAAACAAATTTCTTGTTATTTAACTTATACTAGCCCAAAAACTCACGAAATAATTATGCAAAATCTTGATAAATCTTCAATGTATTCAGGATTAATTAAAGGCATCGGACCTCGTTATTGTCCTTCTGTTGAAGACAAAATTGTTCGTTTTTCAACAAAAGAACGACATCAAATATTTTTTGAACCAGAAACCAAAAAACAAGATATTATGTACATAAATGGTTTATCAACTTCAATGCCTGAAGATGTTCAAATCCAAATGGTTAAAAGCATACCAGGTTTGAAAAATGCTAGAATCGCAAAGTTTGGCTATGCAATTGAGTATGATGCTATAAATCCTCTAGAATTAAAACCTAGTTTAGAGACAAAAAAAATAAAATCCTTGTTTATGGCAGGGCAAATAAATGGGACAAGTGGTTATGAGGAAGCAGCTGCTCAAGGTTTGATTGCTGGGATTAATGCTGGGCAAAAAATTGAAGGTAAAAGAGCTATAAAAATTTTAAGAAATGATGGTTACATCGGAGTTTTAATAGATGATTTGGTAACCAAAGGCACCAAAGAACCTTATCGTATGTTGACCTCAAGAGCTGAATATAGGTTGATTTTGCGCAATGATAATGCTGATATAAGAATGGCAAAATATGCTTACAAAAGTGGTACAATAACTAAGGAAGAATACTTAAAAGTTATTCAAAAATATAGGTTAATTGATAAAAAAATATCACAACTTGATAAAGAATTTGTATCACCAAAAGATGAGTTGGGTAAAAAATATAATGTTTTAAATGGTATTTCTAAACTTAAATTAATTTCACGTCCTGATACTGATTATAAAGATATTGTAAAAGACTTTGAATTTGGATATGAGTTGATGGTTTTGTGTAGACTTAAAGGTTATATTCAGAAGCAAAACAATGCTGCACAAAAAATGATACGCCTTGAACATCTTAGAATTCCTGAATCACTAAATTATTCAGAGGTGGCAAATTTATCTTCTGAGGCACTCGACAAACTAAAAAAAGTCAAACCAAAAACCATCGGTCAAGCAAGCAGAATAAGTGGTATTAACCCTGCTGATATTCAAATGCTTTTGTTCCATTTAAAAGTTTTAAAAATAGAAAAAAATAAAAACTAAAAATGAATATAACACTAATTTTCTTTGGTTCAAAAAGTCCTGATTACCACAGTTTATATCAAAAAGAAATTAACAAGATCAAACAATTTAAGTATAATATAAAATTATTACAATTAGGCGAAGACAAAAATAGTAATCTTGAGTTAAAAAAGAAAAAAGAGACCTTGGCAATAATAGAAAAAATACCAAAAAATGCACAAACTTTTCTTTTTAGTGAAAGAGGTAAATTAATATCTTCAATGGATTTTTCAACAACTTTAAACCATGCTAATATTTGTTATATAATTGGCGGTTCTGAAGGTGTAGATGAAGATTTGATCCGCCAATTACGACCAGATATTATTTTTTTGTCATTAGGTAAAATTGTTTTTCCACACAAAATATTTAAATTAATTGTTCTCGAACAAATTTATCGAGGATTGACTATAAAATATAATCGAAAATATCATAGAGGAAGTTAGAAATGAAAAAAGGAAATTATAAAAACATCGAAAAACAAATAGAAAAATATGAAAATATTTTTGTTTTCCACCATATTAGACCTGATGGAGATTGTCTTGGAGCACAACACGGTTTGGCGCTTGCAATTCGTAAAAGATTCCCTAAAAAGAACACTTTTTTAATCGGGGACACTGAAGGTGCTCTTAATTTTATGAATTTTTATATCGACGATGAAAGCAAAATTGATAAAAAATATTTTGAAAATTCTTTAGCAATCGTAGTTGATACCGCAGATATTAAAAGAATTCAAAAAGGTGACTTGATAACCTCGGGTAAATTTAGCGCTGCCATTAAAATTGATCACCACCCACTTACCAATAACGAAGAAATTTATACACATTCTTGAGTAGATACATCTTTTGTTGCAGCTTCTGAAATGATTGGTTACTTTTTGATGAGCAATAAATGAGAAATAGATGCTGAAATTGCACAATATGTCTACCTTGGTATCTTAACAGATTCAGGAAGATTTTTATTCGCTTCAACCTCTGCTAGAACATTCAAAGTGGCTGCTTTTTTAATGAAAACAGGATTTGATTTTGCAAAATTAAATTGATATTTAGCTAAAAAATCACAGGAAGAAATTGATTTTACTGCCCATGTTTTATCAAACTATAAAAAAGAAGGAAAAGTTATTTGATTTCACGTTACAAAAAGAATTCAAGATAAATTCAAATTAAAAGAAGAACAAGCCGTCGGAGTTAACATGTTGGCAAATATAGGTGATAATAGAATTTGAATTTTCTTTATCGATACTGACGGGATGATAAGGGTAAGAATTAGATCAAATGGTCCAATTGTTAATCAAATTGCAGTAGAACACGGAGGTGGTGGCCATGCCCTTGCAGCTGGTATTACTATTCAAAAAAGATCACAAATTAAACAAATTGTTGATCGCTCAGTACTCTTAGTTAAGGAATTTGAAGAAAATGAAAACAGGAAACAATAAAGATGTTGTTGAAATAATTAAACAATATCAAAAAATAGTAATATTTCATCATATTAGACCTGATGGTGATTGTTTGGGTTCACAATCAGGTTTAAAACAATTAATTTTAGATAACTTTCAAGATAAAACAGTTTATGCTGTTGGTGATACAAAAAATTCTTATTGATTTATGAATATCGAGTTAGATAATTTTGCTAGCCCTGAAGAATTAGATGGCGCACTTGCAATAATAGTTGATGCTAATTTTAAGGAACGAATTGAATTTTCTTACCTTTTTGAAAAGGTAAAATTTGCTAAAATAATTAGAATTGATCACCATCCTAATGATGACGATTTAGGTGAAGCTTACCGTTGAGTAGATTCGTCTTTTATAGCTTGCGCAGAGCAAATAAGTCAATTAGCAATTGAGAATAATCTTGCTATTTCTAAAAGAACTGCCGAGTTTTTATATCTTGGTATTTATACAGATTCAGGTCGCTTTTTATACGCAAATACAACAGCTAGAACTCATTTTTTAGCAGCTAAATTAATGGAAACAGGCTTTGATTTCCAAAGAATTCATACTCATTTAAATAGTAAAAAAATTAGTGATCTTGAGTTTGAAAATTATATTTTTTTGCATAAAAAAATATATCAAAATGTAATTTATTACACTTTAGATTTAGATGAGCAAAAAAAGTTGCACAAAAATCCTGCTCAAGCTACAAGACCAAATATTTTAGCAAATATCGAGAATTTTTACATATGAGTATCTTTAGTTCAAGAAGAGGCTAAAAAATGAAGAGTTGAATTTCGCTCCTCAGGTCCAAATGTTAGAAATGTAGCCCTAAAATGAGGTGGTGGTGGACACTTGCAAGCTTCAGGTGCTATTTTGGATAGTTTAGATAAAATTGATTCTTTAATAAAAGATTGTCAACTTGAATGTGATCTCTTTATAGAAGCTAAAAACAAAACAAATTAAAGTTGTCAAAAAACAAAAAAAAACGTATAATTTTATACGTTTTTTTTTTGTTTTTTCAAATTAAATTACGCAGGCTTCACATTCGTCATATTTTTCACTATCTTCTAGAACTTCTTGTCTAATTCTTACATAGTAAATAGAACCGCAACCCTTTTTAAAAGCGTGTATATAAGCTTTGTTGAGATCTCTAGTTGTTGCCTTGTCTGTTAAGAAAAGAGTTAGTGAAATTGATTGATCAATATGTTTTTGTGCTTCAGCAGCTATATTAATTATAGGAATTGGTCCTAATTCATAGGCTCCTTTTGCATAGTAGCGCATATTATCAAAATTTATTTTATAAGCAGGGACATAAACTCGACCTAATTTACCTTCTTTTCTAACTTCGACAGGAGAGACTACTGGTTGTAATGAAGGCGTACATGAATTGAGGTAGGAAATTGATCCAGTAGGTGCAATTGCCATTAAATGTGAATTGGCAAGCCCAACTCTTTTAATATTTTCAACTAAATCTATTCAGTCTTGTTTAGTTGGGATTTCCACTTTATAGTGGGCAAAAATCTCCTTAATTTTTTGGGTTTTAGGCTCGAATTCTCCAGATTTTGCTTTAGTATATTTGTCAAAATAAGAACCATTAGCAAATTTAGTGTTTTCAAAACCACTAAATGGACCAAATTTTTGTGCTAAGATTGAAGAAGATTTAAAGGCATGAAATGCCATTGTATAAAAGAAGATGTTTGTAAAATCTAGCGCTTCTGGTGAGTCATAAAAAATTTGGTTTTGAGATAGAAAACCATGAAGATTCATAGCGCCTAGGCCGACAGCGTGATTTAATTTGTTACCCTTTTCAATAGAAGGCGCAGCTGATAAATCAGAATTTCGAGAAACGTGATCGAGAGCTAAAATGGAGTAGTAAACCATTTCGCCAAATTCTTTTCCTGACTTCATTGCCTTATCAATGTTTAAAGAACCTAGATTACAACAAATATCTTGCCCGATTTTGCTAAAAGTTAAATCTGGTAGATATTCGCTTGGTGTTGAAGGTTGTGCTATTTCACTACATAAATTAGACATCACTATTCTGTTTGGGTGAGCATTTCTTTTGTTGACTGTATCTTCAAAAAGAATGTAAGGATATCCGCTTTCAAAATGCAACTCTGCTATTAAGGTAAAGAGTTTTCTTGCGCTAATAAATGTCTTTTTAATTCTATCATTATTTAATAAATTATAGTATTCTTCTGTTATTGAAATATCACTAAAAGCTTTTCCATATTCATTTTGGACATCATAAACACTAAAAAGCGCCATATCTTGGTTGTTTTTAGCTAGCTCGAAAGTGATATCAGGAATTACCACACCTAATGATAAAGATTTAATTCTAATTTTTTCATCAGCATTTTCTCTTTTAGTATCTAGGAAATTTAAAATATCTGGGTGGTGAACATTCAAATAAACGGCTCCTGCTCCTTGACGTTGTCCAAGTTGGTTTGCGTATGAAAAAGAGTCTTCAAGAATTTTCATAACCGGAATAACACCAGTGGCTTGGTTTTCAATTTTTTTAATAGGAGCGCCTTGTTCTCTTAAGTTGGAAAGTAAAACACTAACCCCGCCACCTCTTTTTGATAATTGTAGGGAAGTTGTAACAGCTCTTGAAATTGATTCCATATTATCTTCAACACGAATTAGATAACAAGAAATAAATTCTCCACGATTTAGTTTACCAGCGTTTAAAAATGTTGGAGTAGCAGGTTGGAATCTACCTAACATGATTTGGCGCAAAATTTTACTTGCCTTTTCATAATTACCACGAGCTAAAAACAAAGCATTCATTAAAGCACGATCTTCAAAATGTTCAAGGTATTGTTGGCCATCATTAGATTTGAGAGCATAACTTAAATAAAATTTGAAAGCACCCATAAATGAAGGAAAAAAGTGTTTATAACTATAAGCTTGTTCATTAAGTTTTTCAAGTTCATCAAAAGTATATTCATTGATAACTTGTGGGTCATAAAATTTATTTTCGATTAACCATTGAATTCTTTGGTGAAAATTTTCAAATTTTCTAAATTTAGGTTCAATGTGATTTTGAATATAACTTTTTGCCGCTTGTAAATCAAACTTATAAGCTTCTTTGTATTTTGTAAATAATTTTGATTTAGCATTTAATGCAATATATTCTTCTGAAATACTACCAGTTAGATTAATTTGTTGTTTATTTTTGTTCATTATTTTCCTTTTTCCAAAAATTATTTAGAATTTCTTGCACATTTTTTACATCATCAGATGTTCCTAAAAGTTCAAACTGATATAAAAAAGGAACGTTTAATTTTTTAGATAAAATAGTTCCTGCTAGAGCAAAAGTATCTCCAAAATTTGTATTGCCAGAAGCAACGACTCCTCTACATAATTTACGATTTTGCTCATTATTTAAGAATTTAATAACTTGCTTTGGTACAGCGCCTGAAGTAAATTCTCCCCCACCTCCATAAGTTGGAGAAAACAAAACATATTCTTTGTCTACAGATAATGACTCTGGTGTATCGACAGGAATACGTTTATTTTCAACACCTAATTTTTGAATAAAACGGTGTGTGTTATTGGAAATTGAAGAAAAGTAAACAACAAATACTCGACCTTTTGGATAGACAATCTCATTTTTATCAACTAATTTAATATCTTTGTGCATCTTAAAATTCCCAGTCCTCATCTTCAGTTTCTTCTGTTACACCCATAACATATGATGAACCATTTCCAGAGAAAAAATCATGGTTTTCATCTGCACGAGCTGATAGTTGGTTAAAAATTTCAGGTTCTATTCTTGTTTCTTCTTCACTAAAAGGAGAATCGTATCCTAAATTTTGCAAGAATTTTCCAGCATTGTAAACACTAAATCTAATTGCCGGTTCAGCTAAGTCAACTTCTTCATATAATTCATATAAGTATTCTTTTTCAAGATCAATTAATTTATACAAGAGATCAAAAACAAAATCCTTCATTTCTTGTTGTTTTTCAGGACTTAATTTTTCAACTTTTCTTTGATATTTATATCCTGAGTAGTAGTTGTGAATCACCTTATCACGCAAAATTAATCTAATAATATCGGAGGTATTTGGTAATTTAGATCTTGCAGAAAGGTAAAAAGGCAAGTAAAAACCACCATACAATAAAAATCCAGGCATCATCGCGGCTGCAACTTTGGATTTTAAAGGATCGTCACTAACATAAAAAGGTATTAAAGCTTTAGCTCTTTCTTGCAATTTTTTATTATTAATAACTCATTCGTGAGCTTCTTCAATTTCTTCGCTAGTACATAATGTTGAAAAAATAGTACCATAAGAGCGAGCATGCACACCCACCATAAAAGCAAAGTTAGCATAAATAACTTGTTCATGGTCAGTTAAAGAGTGTTGAATTTGGGCAACATCACCAATTGTGGCTTGGATTGTATCTAGTAAAGTCAATCCTGTAAAAGTTCTAGTGATTAATCTTTGTCATACAGGAGATAAACTTCTTCATGTATCTAAATCGTTAGAAACTGGGATTTTTTCAGGAATTCAGAAGTTTTGTACAACACGATTTCAAACTTCTAAATCTTTTGGATCGTTAATCACATTTCAGTTAACAGATCGCATTTTTCCTTGAAAATTATTCAGAGCAAATTCGAGTGGTGAAACTGATTTGTTGTAATATTCGTTTTTAATTTTTATTTTACTTGCTTTCATAACCTTTTTACCTCATATCATATTATTTTTAGCTTATTTTTTGGTTTTAAACAAGTTTTAAAATAAGCTAAAGAGAAAATAAAAAATCCATTTTTTTAAAAAAGAATTTGTGTAGAATAATTATAATAAAAAATTTTTAATTCAAACAATTTAAATAAATTTTATTATTAGAAATGGGTGTTTTATCTTTTCTAAAAAATCTATTTTTTATCATAAAAGCTTTATTTTTATAGCTTCTTTGTAGTTTGATAAATTTTTTTTGATTGTAAATTAAAATTGGGAAAATGAAAATAGCTTTGTTTTGGACTAAAATTAACTATTGAA
Organism: Mesomycoplasma conjunctivae; assembly: GCF_000026765.1. Taxonomy (NCBI): domain Bacteria; kingdom Bacillati; phylum Mycoplasmatota; order Mycoplasmoidales; family Metamycoplasmataceae; genus Mesomycoplasma; species Mesomycoplasma conjunctivae. Next base: position 11,238 of record NC_012806.1, read on the forward strand.
TATTGCAAAATTTCAAAATTAGTGTTTATTTTTATAGCTAATAAGAAAAAATAGTAAAGATTTAATGTTTGTATTTACAGCAAACAATTGTTTTAAAATGAAAAATCAAAAATGTAGAAAAAAACAAAAAATATCAATAATTTTTATTAAATAGTCTTGTTTATAAAGTGGATATGATTTAGAGTGATTTGCCAAAATACGGCAAAATTACTTCAATTTATTCCAATTTAAGTCTAATTTGATAAATAAATAGCAATAATTATTTATGATTTTTTAAAAAATATTATAATTATTGACAAATGAAGAACACAGTAATTTTTTTGTCGAAGTTAATACTTCCAAAAAGTAATTTTTTACTGTGTTTTTTGTTTTTTAAATCTTTAAAAATTTTTAAAAATGGAGTAAAAAAATAAAAATGAAACTAAAAAAATCACATCTTAAAAGTTCCTTGCTATTAGGTGTTCCAGTAGCAGGTTTATTACTTTCATCTTGTGGTGTTTCCCGTTTTGAGGCAGTGGAAGATCATGAATTGAAAATTCAGGTTACCTTTGCTGAACATGAAGATCGTTACAAAGCTTTAAAACAAGTGGTAGATATCTGGAATGAATTGCCAGAAGTTAAAAATGATTCAAACAATAAATATTTACCTATTAAACTTGATAGATATCTAGGTAACTATACAGAAATGCAAAGTGATTTAGCAAAATTATTAGTTACTAAAGATAGAAATAAATTACCTAATTTAATTTTTAACTATCCAACAACAGCTGCGTTGGCTTTTAGTTATGATATGGGATTAAGATTTGATGATAATCCTGAATTAAAAGAGGCTATCCAACAAACTTACCCTTCTAATTTTTTAGAGCTTAATTCACAGATTACAGGCGTTGATCCTAATGGAATTTATACAATTCCTGTTGTTAAATCAACAAGAACCATAGTTGCTAGCGGTCCAGTTATTAATTATATAATTGAACAAGCAACTGCAAACGGTGCAACAATTAAAGCCGAAGACAAAGCTTTTTTTGATACTAATTTTAAAAAATCTGATACAGATGCAGAACAAATCAAAAAACTTTGAGGTAAAATAACTAAAATACCTCAAGACCAAGGTGGTTTTGAAGGTTATGAGTTTACCTCTGATATTTTTAAATATAACTATAAATTATTTGATTTTGCATTAAGAGTTAAAAAGAGCTTTTCTAAAATAAGTAGTAGAGGTGGAAAAGATTCAGCTCAATTTGTAATGGGAGTTGATGATTCAGCAAACTTATTTTATTTAAGTAATTTTGCAAAAGCCGGAGGAAAATTTGATGACTTCCTTTTTGGACTAAAAAAAGATGGCTCACAAATCGATTATTCAACACTTTTTAAAGACAAAAATTCATCTCGCTACAAAAACGCTAAAGATGTTTTTGAACATATCAAGCCTTTAATTGAAACTGATACTTTATTTTATAGTGGTCGAATTGGTGGTGATTTAAATTCAAACACCTTACTTAACAATCACCAATTAGCATTTGCTATTCAAACATCCTCTAATTATCCAAAACGTTTTGTTGCAAACGATAAAATTACTACTAGTCTAGAAATTTCAGTTGATAATACTACTTCACCAATAATTGCCAACTCTAAAGATCAAGTATACAAACTTTCAAAAGCAAGTCAAACAAACTCTACTAATATTTTAGTTAATTTAGACAGTGTTCTTGTTACTAACAAACAAATTCAAATTATCACTACTAAAAAACCAGAAGGTGATAATAGTGAAAACATTTATTTAGATCCTCAGGACGAAAAAGATAGCAAAACTATTGAAAATATAAAAAAATTTATCGAAAACAAACAAGACGGCAATCTTGGATATCTAGTTACTGGAAAAGCTATTTCTAGAACATTTAAAAAAGTTAAAGACAAAAGTGTTATAGTCTCAGCTTCTGGTGGTTCAGATAGTAAAGACTTATATCTAATAGATAGTTCCAAGGCTTCTATAACCACAAGAGGTGGTTCCGAAACTTTAAATGAAAATGAAGTTGTATTTTTACCAGAACCTATCAAAAACGATCCTAGTGAACCAAAAAGCACTATCACTTATCAAGGACCAGATCTAATTGGAATTCATGCTAATGCTGAAGAAGATGAAGCAGTCAAAGTATTTTCTAAATGACTTATTACAGCCAGTCAAACTTTTAATTACAAAGAAAATGATCAAGAAAAAAGTTTTACAGGAACCCCATCAGAATACATAGCTTTTCGTGGTTTTTATCTAGCACCTACCATTAAAAATTTCCAATCAGATCCATCAGATAAAACTAAGTTTCCACAAAACCCATTATACAAACAATTATTTACTTCATTTCAAAATGCGTATAAAAATAAAGAAGATTTTGCAATTTATTTCGACCCTATTGATAATAATTCTGGTGTCTTTCGAACAAAAATATCAGACACAATCACTCAGGCAGGTAAACAAATTTTAGATAATGAAAAAATTGATTTTGATAAATTCTTAGAATTGCTTAAAAGAAATGTAGGTTCTATCTTACAAGAGTAGTAAAATCGGATAAATAATGACAAAAAAGATTAGTAAATTAACAAAAAAAACTCTATTTACCACATTTTCATTAGCGCCCTTATTGACTTTAGCATCATGTCAAGTAGTTACACGTTTTGACCAAGTTGAAGATAATGTTATTAAATTAGGACATATTTTTACACCAAGTAAAACAGATTCAAGATTTTTTGCTTTGGAAAAAATTATGCACAAATGAAATAACTTAGATGATGTTAAAAACGGAACAACTTCCAAATTAGAATTGTCACATTTTTCTGGAAACTATGAAGGCATGATTAGAAATCTGAGCGTTCTTTTAGAAACAAAAGATAGACAAAAATCAATTAATTTAGCTCTTAATTATCCTTCACTTGCTGCACTTTTAAATCGATATGATATGTTATTAAATTTCGCTGATAACCAAGATTTAAAAACAACAATAAATGAAACTTTTGTTGACGAATTTTTAGTTGAAAATAAAAATATTGTCGGCTTAGATGATAAAGGAATTTGAACAATCCCGGTAACTAAAGCTAGCAAAACTTTAATTATTAACAAACCACTTTTAAGTTACATAGTAACATCAGCTTTAGAATCTGCAGATTCCAAATCTACTATAAAAGGTGAGGATAAAAAGTTTTTTGAAAATTTAGATAAAACAAAAACAGATGTTGATTTTATTAAAAAAGTTTGGGGTGACTATCAAAAATTACCACTTGATCAAGGCGGTTTAGATGGTTATGAATTTAGCAAAGAAAAGTTAGAAAATTACAAAGATTTATTTGATTTATCAATTAGAATTAAAAAATCTTTTCCAGATGCTAATAAAAAAGATAAACAAGCTAATTTAAGAGCCCAATGACCAATTGGCTTTAACGATGGAGTTAGTGTTTGATTTGCTTCTAATTTTGCAGAAGCAAATGGGAATTACAATGATTTTATTTTTCATAATAGTGAAAAAGATGGAAATATTTTTGAATACACTTTAGATCAATCTCCTGATAGTAAAGGTTATCAAATTGCTAAAAAAACATATGAGCAATTTAATGAATTACAGCAAAATGATGCAGCAGCTTATTTTGGTCCAGTAACCAGAGATACTGCACAAGCCACTGATTGATTGGTAAGACACCAAATGGTTTTTGCCATCACTTCTACAACATCATATAGGCGTAAATTCTTACCTGAAGGTCAATATTTTTTCAATATTTATGAAAAAGAAAAAAGTTTTAGCTTACCAATTTCAAGCACAACTCAACTTTGAAATATTAGTAAACCAACTGATAAAAAAGATGAAAATGTGATAGCTCAAATTAGTCAAGTTATAAGCAATGACAAATCTTTTGTTATTGTAGGTGTTAAGCCTACTAAAAACGACAAAAATCCAGACAACAATATTTATTTAGATCCAAAAAAAGATGGATCAATTATTGAAAATATTAAAAAAGTTTTAAATGATAATCAAGATGGTGGTTTTTTAACCTCTGATAGAACTTTAATCTCTCTTGGTTCAGAAGGTTTTGATAAAACTGATTTTTACCAAAAACTCTATAAAAATGAAGACGAAAGCAAAAAAGATACAAACAAAAATACTAAGTCTAAACAAAGTAAATATGTATTTATTAAAAAAACAGGCAATATCAATGTAAAAAACATTGGTGGTGAAGAAACACTTAATAAAAATGAGGTTTTATTTCTACAAGAACCTGTTAAAAATGAGATTTCTAATACTAAAAAAACCATAACTTACCAAGGTCCTTCTTTAATTGGCATGCATGCAAATAAACAAGAAAATGAATCTAGTTATAAATTTGTGAAGTGATTTATTTCATCTCAAGAGAGTTTTGAATATGAAGATTCTAAGGGAAAAAAACACATATTTAATGGAACACCAAATGAATTTTTAGCTTTTCAAAGTAATTATCTTGTACCTTCAAAATCAACATTTAGTTCCGATATAAAAGATGCAACTAAATTCCCTCAAAACCCTCTTTTTGAACTAATTTACAACAATTTTAAAACGGTTAGCCAAAACCCAAATGAATATGCTTTATTTTCTGAACCAACTAGTCAAGATAGTTCATTTTTCCGTTCGGCGGTTCGTAACAGTTTAGCACAAATTGATTCATTAATAAGGCAAAATGAAAGTGAAAATAAAGCTACTAAAAAAATTAATTTTGAAGAATTTATAAAAGGTATAAAGAAAAACATTATAAATAAATAAAAAAAGTTTAAAATAATTATATGGATTATACTTTAAGTATAAAGTAAAAATAAGGAGTAATATTTATATGAAAACAAAATTTAATAAGACAAAATTATTAGCAATTTCATCAACATTAGGTCTTGGTGTTGCTGCTTTTGTATCTTGTGGAGTTTCTGGTGGAGTTTCATCTTCGCGTTATGATACAGCTAAAGATGGAAAAATAGTTTTTGGTCATAGTTTTAGTTCAACAGGAAACGAAGCAAAAGTAATTGATGCAATAGTTAAAGCTTGAAATGAACAAGCTAAAGATCTTCCTGGTCATTTACCTATGGAAATTAGCCCTTTTAGTGGTAGTTATAATGGTGCAGCTAGTCAAATTAACACATATTTAGAATCTAGGGATAAAAATAAATTACCAAATATTATTACTAACTATCCTTCATTTTTAGCTATTGTTAATAAATATGACATGACTTTACCTTTTGTTAGCGATTTTGAAAGTCAGACAACAAGCTCTAGTGAATCAGAAGTTGTAAAAAATGCAGAAGATTCAGTTCGCAAATTTTTAAAAGAAAAAACCGCTCCCACCTTTTTAGACATCAACAAAGAAATACCACTTTTAGATCCAAAAGGAATATATTCAATACCTTTTGCAAAATCAACTGAAATTTTATCAATTAACCAAATGGTTTTAGGTTATATTATTGATCAAGCAACTAAAAGTACTACTAATCCAGCAACAATTGCTGAAGATTCAAAAGAATTTTTTGGGAAAATGACCGCTTTAATTAATAATGAACAGAAAAAAGCTGATTTAGAAGAAGTTAAAAAAATCTGAAAAGAATATTCACCATCAGAACAAGGTCTTTCAGGTTATGTTTTCAAAAGAGAAACATTTAATAATTATACTGACCTTTTTGATTTAGCAAGAAGAATTAAAGTTGCCTTCCCAAAATCAACTGAAGGAAATGATTTAACAAAAGCTAAAGCTGTTTTTGGTATTGATACCTCACCAAATGCTATTTTTGAACTTGTTTCATCAGTAAATAATGGTGATAAATCAAAAAATATTAGTGTTTTAAATAGAGACATTCAGCAAGTTGATTATACTTCTTATTTCAATGATAAAAATTCTGACCGTTATAAATCATTTAAGTTAGCATATGATTTATTAAAATCAGGAATTAAGGATAAAAGTACATATTATTCAGCTTCAGGAGAATTTAATTCATCATTTTTCAAAAATCACCAGGAAGTTTTCTCCACTGGATCATCTGCTGGTTACTTCCACAATTTCTTTGAAAAAAATAATAAAAAAACTACTTTAACTTTTAAAGATAAAAGTGGTGCAGAAAAATCTGTTAATATTGATAAACCACAATTTAGTGTTACTATTGATAAAAACACAACTTTTGAAAAGGAAGAAAAAGGTTCAAGATATAAATTTAAATCACCATCAAGTGGAATTAGATTTTCTAAAAAAACCAAAGAAAAAGTTGAAGAATTTATTAAAACTTTAAAAGACGACGAAAAAACCTTCTTATTTACATCAGAAGAACTTATAAAAGGGATTGATCCAGAAGTTGTACAAAATTTAGATAATGATACTAAATTCAAACCTTTTGTAGTTAAAGTTAGCAATTTTGTTTCTGTTGCAACCCAAGATGCTAATAGCCAGTTAAATGAAGATGAATTATTAGTAATTTCTGCACCAACTCAATACGCAAATGATTCAAAGTATTCAAAAAGCGTTATTTCTCAAGGTCCAGATTTAATCGGAATTCATGCTAACAAAGAAGAAGATGAAGCTACAAAAGTATTTGTTAATTGATTCCTAACTGCACAAGTTCAATATCCAGCTAGTTTATCAAAAAATGAAAAAAAGACAAAAACTATGACAGGTATTGATTTTTGAACACAAAACACTTCATATATAACTCCTTTTAAGGAAACTTTTGAAAACACTAAATTTGCAACTGACAGAAATTTAGGAAAACGTGTTTCTTGAGAACAATTTAAAAAATTCTTTGGTCAAAATGAAAGTAATTATAATTTAATTTATGATGCTGCCGATTCGCAATCAGCAAGTTTTAGATCAGGATTGAGATCTGCTTTTGATTCAGTTCAAAGTCGAGCAATTCAAGGGGAAGATGTTGATTTTGATGGATTTTTAAGAATTTTAAAAACAAACCTAGGACCATCCTTTTCTTAATACTTCAAGAAATAATAAATCATGATTAAAAAGTTAAAAGTTTTCATACTCCCGATCATTTCTTTTGCTGGTTTTACTTCCTTTATTGCGTGTTCACCAAATTTAACAAATAATAATTTTTCAAATTCTGCCAAATATTATCCAATTGAACAATTTGATAAATCTCCTTTCGAAGACATACAAAATCAAAATAGTTCTTATTATAAAGAAATTCAAAAATTTTTAAATCAGAATTATCAATGAACTCAAGAAGATAAAATAAAATATCAACGGGAAATACTTCCAGATGAAAAATATTTTGAATCACTTGAAGCTACTCTTACAAAATGATTTGACGGTGATACAGCTGAAGTTAAAACTAAAAGCAATAGATTTCCAGAACCAATTAGAATTCGTTTTGAAAGTATTGACACAGCTGAAACTGGAAGTCAAAAAACTGGAAAATATGTAGAAACAACTGGACTTGAAAAGAAATATGCAGAGCAAGCCAAAATTTTTGGTAAAGCATTATTACCAGAAGGTTCAGTCGTGCACCTTGTATTTAAAAAACCTGACCCAGCAAGATCTTTTAATAGATATGTTGGAAATATATATTTTGGACATGACGGTTTTTACAAGAACTACAATGTTGAAATTGCAAAAGCTGGACTTGCTGTCCCTATTCTCTCAAATATATCTGATGTAACAGATCCAACAAAAATTTATTATTATTCATCTATAAAACAATCAGCTGCACTAATTGATGCTGTTAAAAAAGGTTATGGATTTTTCCAAGAAAAACATGATAATTCACCTGAATCAATAAACAATCTTATTTCTTCAATTTATGAGACTCGTGGATCTTCCAATGTTGCTAGTTTTCTAGGACTAGAAAAGGATAAAAATAATAATGTTTTTGATAGATATGAGTTTGCACTTTCAATACAAAAAGGAAAATAAAAATGAATACTCAAGATAAACATAATAATTTAGCAAAAGAAATTCAAGAGCTAAAAATAGCTGCTGATAATCATTATAAAACTAAATCATCTATCCCAGCTATTGAGATTAAGGATTTAAAAATCGATTTTGGTGAAACTTTAGCAGTTGACCAAGCCAATTTAAAGGTTTATAAAGGTGAATTAGTAACCCTACTTGGTCCATCAGGATCTGGAAAGACAACTATTCTAAATGCGATTGCTGGACTTCTAACACCAACTTCAGGGCAAATCATTTTTAATGGTGAAGAGGTAACTAAAAAAACACCTCAACAAAGAAAAATAGGTTTAGTTTTTCAAAACTATGCACTGTATCCTCACCTAAATGTCTATGATAATATTGCTTTTCCACTAACAAATGATAAAAAATGAAAACAAAAAGTTTTTGAAAAATCACTTTTGGCAAGAGTAAATGCAAATTCAATTGTCTTTTCAAAAAATGGGGCATCTGAAGAAGAAATAAAAACATATAAATCACATTTATATAACTACATTGATGTTTATAAACAGCAAGAGCGCATTTATAACGAAAAACACAATAGTTTATATCAAAAATTAAATCAATTAAAAACAGATTATGAGTTGATTGATGCTCACAAACAAGCAGAAATTAACAAGAAAACTAATGAATTTTTAAAATATGGAAAAACAGCTTCAGTTTTTTCAATGTTTATTAAAAAAATTCAAGATGCTACTAAAGGAATTCACCACAGTGGAGCTGCTTGTCCTGTAGTAAATGCGAAAACCTTAAACAAGAATTATAAAGAAGAAATTTCACAAATTAAAAAGAAAGCTAAAAAAGCAAAAGAACTACAAAAAAGTTTGATTCAAGCAGAACAAGAGCGAATCAAAAATTCTCATGAATTTGCTCAACTTTCTAAGATAAAAGAAGGTATTCAAACTTATAAAAAAGCAACTTATAAAATTTTTTCAGATTTTGAAGTCTCCTTAACACAACGTTATTCTTTAAATACAAAGAGTTTAACTCCTGAAGAATTAGTAGAATATGAAGAATTTAAAAAGCAAATTCTCACTGAAAAACAAGCTATTAATAATCAAGTTTTAAAAACTGCTGAAAAAGTAGAAATTACTAAAAACTTAACAAAAAAACCAACTAAATTATCTGGAGGTCAACAACAAAGAGTTGCTATTGCGCGCGGTATTGTAAGACACCCTGATATACTACTTATGGATGAACCTCTTTCCAACTTGGATGCCAAATTAAGAATTCAAACTAGACAATGAATTCGTAAAATTCAAACAGATATTGGAATTACAACTGTTTTTGTTACTCATGATCAAGAAGAAGCGATGTCCATTTCTGACAGAATTGTTTGCATGTCAACAGGTTATATTCAACAAATTGGTAGTCCACTTGAGTTATACAATACACCAAAAAATGAATTTGTGGCAACTTTTTTAGGTGTGCCAGAAATGAACATTTTTACAGCAAATTATGATATCGAAAATGCACGAATTGTGGCTAACAATAGATTAATTATGGAAAATTTTAAAAATTATAATAAGCAACAAATTCGTGTGGGAATTCGTGCTGAGCATATTCAAGAACTACCTAGTGGAAATATGATAGGAAATATTAAATCGTTAGAATATCTAGGAAAAGATATTTTAGCTAAAGTAGAACTTGAAGACTTTGGAACTATTAATACCTTTTTAAGATCAAAATCTTCATATGAAATTGGTGAGACAGTAAGACTTTATTTTGATCCATCAAAATTACATTTATTTGACATTGATACAAAAGAGAGAATCTAATGAATTTAATTTCAAATTGACTATATTTAAGACGTATAAAAAAGAAGAATATTGATTTAGGTATTTTAGATAAAAAAACAAAATTTTGAAAACCTTTTTTGCTTCTTTTGCCTTCAATTTTAGTTATTCTTATTTTTACTTTCTTACCTTTTATTTTCTCAGTTACAAAATCTTTTAGCGTTCAAATCAATCCGAATCGTGCATCTTCAATTAAATTTGGATTTAATAACTTTACTAGAGTTTTGTATGACGAAAATTTCCAAATTGCTGTTCGAAATTCAGCAATTTATGCATTAGTTGCTTTGCCAATTACTTTAGTTATTAGTTTAATAATTGCATCAACATTAGCATCACTTCATCGTAAATATGCTCGTGGTTTTTGACAAACAGTTTTCTTTTTACCATATGTAACTTCAGGAATTGCAGTCTCAGTGGCCTTTGCATTTATTTTTGATTCTGAAAATGGGTTTATAAATTCGATTTTTAACATCAATGTTCGATGATTGAATAGTGGAAGAAACAATAGTTTTTTAGCACTTTTAGTTATTCTAGCCTCAGGTGTTTGAAGAAATTTAGCTTTTGAAGTTTTAATCTTAACAACTGCTATGGTTTCTGTAAATCCTGTTTTATATAAAGCAGCGGCAATTGATGGCGCTTCTAAGACAACTCAATTTTTTAGAATCACACTGCCTTCAGTTTCCAAAACAATCAACTTCTTAATAACAATTGGAATAATTTCTGGAATTAAAGTCTTTCCAATTGGGATTTTCCCAGATACTTCCAACGCTACTTTAAATGGGGGTCAAACAATGTTATTATTTATTTATAGAGAGGTTTCTGAATCTCGATTTGCACTAGCCGGATCTGCAACCATCTACCTATTTATTTTTGGTGTAGCACTTTCAATTGTTGTTAAAAAAGGTCTTAATTCAATTACTTGATTATGAGCTTATATGGGAGAAAGAAATGTTTATAACAAAATTAAAAATACGAAAACATTTTAGTGATTTAAAAGCTAAAAAAATTAGTGAAACTATTACTTCACAAGTTCGTGATACAACAATTTGAAGTAGCATTTTTTCATTGATATCAAAGTTTTTAGTTCTCTTTATTTTTGGAATCTTTATTATCTTTCCTTTCTATTTCATGTTGGTTTATGCACTTGCCCCTGAAGAACAAATTTTAGATGGTAGAACTGCGATATACTGACCAAAATATTTTGATTTTTCTAATTTTGCAAAAGCAGCACAAGAAGGCTACTTTGAAGCTCTAGGTTGAACAGTTTTAGTAACATTAATCTCAGTGGTGGCTAAAATTTTCTTCTCAATGACTTTTGGTTATGCCTTTTCATTGAAAAAATGAAAATTTAAAAAACTTTCATGAGTTATTTTTCTGTCAATTTTAGTCTTACCAGAAACTGCATTATTAACAGGTCAATATCGAATTATGGTTTTACTACAATGAAATATAGGACCACAAACCATTTTAGCACTAACTGCACCATTTGTAGCATCTGTTTTTTCTGGTTTTATGTTTAGAAATGCTTTTGAAGATATCCCAGATCGAATTAAAGAAGCTTCTATGGTTGATGGTTGTTCTAATGTGAAATACTTTTTTAAAGTAGCTATTCCGATGGTAACACCAACAATTTGAACAGTAGGTATTTTGACAGCTTTTGCTGCTTGAAATTCTACTTTATGACCACTTTTAATCTTACAGGGTACCAAAACTTCAACTCTTAATATTTGATTATTAAATGTTGGTAAGGCTGGCGAAGAAGACCAAGTAGCATCCGGATTTTTCAAAAATATAAGAATGGCAGGAGCTATTTTAACTATTTTACCAATGTTTATTATTTACTTTGGTTTTAGAAAAAGAATACTCAAAGCTATTTCTCGTCAAGGATCAACTGTTAAGGGGTAATATGAAAAATAAATTTAAAAAACTTCAAAAAGGAAATATTGCTCGTGATGTTTTAATGGGTATAGTTGTACTTGTTGGTTCAGCATTTACAGCAATTACTATTTATGCAATTATCTTTTTTATAATTGGTGTTTCTCAAAACGGCTTTTAAAAAGATAAAATAGTGAATTTAGACAAAAAAACAAGGTTATTGCCTTGTTTTTTTTGTTTTTGTAAAATAAGAGAGCGTTCAAAGAAATAGGGTCTTAAATCCTAGGTCTTTGAAAACTAAATATCGCTAAAACCTTTATTTAAATCTAGAGGCGAAATATAATTTAATAAATTAATTAATAAAATCTATATTTTTCTTTCTTTTTTCATAATTAAACTTAGATATTTTTTTGTTAGCACAAAAAAAAAAAAAACAGTTAAATATAAGTTTTTCATTTTATAATTTAATTATGTATAAAATTAATTTTTTCAACTAGTTTAAAAGAGCTAATTTTAAAAAATATTTGAAAAATAAAGATTAAAATGGAGGTATAAAAGTGTCTGCTCAAAAATACGATGTTGCAATTATAGGTGGAGGCATCATTGGTGCCGCGATTGCTTATGAATTATCTCAATATAAACTAAAAACTACTTTAGTAGAAAAAAATCCAGTATTTGCTGATGAGACCTCAAAAGGTAATTCAGGCGTTATACATGGTGGTTTTGATCCTATTCCAGGAAAACTAGAAGCTAGATTAAATGTTTTGGGAAACCAACTTTGACGTGAAAAAATATTTAAAGATCTTTTATTTCCAAGAGAACAAGTAGATTCTTTGGTTTTAGCTTTTAATGAGGAAGAAATGGAACATGTCAATATGTTATATCAAAGAGGTTTGACAAACTCAGTTCCAAAAGAATTTTTAAAAATATTGAATAGAGAACAAGTTTTAGATAGAGAGCCAAACGTTAATTCCAAAGTTTATGGAGCACTTTTATGTACAAATTCATGAGCTATTGATCCTGTAAGAGCATCATACGCTTTTTTAGGAGCTAGTGAACAAAATGGAACTGTTTTACAAAATAATGCTCAAGTTGTTTCTATTAAATTTGAAAATCAAGAATTTAAAATAAGCTTAAAAAATGGAACAATTTTTTATTCAAAAATAGTAATAAATGCAGCTGGTCACTTCGCAGATGTGATTGCTAAAGAAGCAGGATATGGTGATTTTCAACAAACAACAAGACGTGGTGAGTACCGGATTTTATCAAGAAGTCAACGTGAATTAGTTAATTCGATTTGCTTTAAAGTACCAACTATCCATGGTAAAGGTGTTATCGTAGCACCAATGTTAGATGGTCGGGTGCTTGTTGGTCCAACTGCACAAACAGATGTACCAAAAGAGGAAACACGAGTAATAACTAAAGACAAATTTGATCTAATTGCTCAAATAGGTCACGAAATTATTCCTAATTTAGATATAGAAAAAACAGAAATTGTACTCTCAGGTTCTAGACCAATCGATATTGAAACTGATGATTTTGTGATTAGAGCCGCTAAATTAAATAAAAAATTCATCAATGCTGCAGGTATGCAATCACCTGCAATTGCTTCTGCACCTGCAATTGCAATTGAAGTTGCAAAACTAGTTGAAGAAGCGGGATTGCAATTAGTAAAAAATGAAAATTACAATCCTAAATATAAAGTAAGATTTTAAAAAGAGGAGGCTATAAAAATGAACGATAAATACATTATTACCCTTGATTCAGGAACTACATCTTGCCGTAGTTTAATTGTTGATCATAAAGGTGAAGTAGTTGCAACAAGTCAGGCTGAATTTGGTCAAATATTTCCACAATCAGGGTGAGTAGAACACAACCCACTAGAAATATGAAATACTCAGCTTTCAACTATGCAAACAGTTAAAAGTAAAGCTAAAATTAAATCTCACAATATTGCCGGTTTAGGAATCACTAACCAAAGAGAGACAATTGTTTTATGAGATAAATTAACTGGACTTCCTGTTTATAACGCTATTGTTTGACAAGATCGCCGAACTGCACAATTTTGTCAAGAATTAATTGAACAGGGCTGATCTGATAAGATTAATTCAAAAACCGGACTTATTATTAACCCTTATTTTAGTGCAACTAAAATTCGTTGAATTTTACAAAATGTTGAACTTGCAAAAGAAAAACTTGCTCAAGGCAGATTACTAGCGGGAACAATTGATACTTGACTAATTTGAAAATTAACAAATGGAAAAGTTCATGCAACTGATGTCTCCAACGCCTCAAGAACAATGTTATTTAACATTCACACCCTTGACTGAGATCAAGAAATTTTAGATCTACTTGAAATTCCAAGAGAAATATTGCCAGAAGTTAAATCTTCAGCTGATGATTTTGGAAAAGTAGAACCCGAATTTTGATCAAAAAATTCTCAAACATACGTTCCAATTTCAGGAGTTGCTGGTGACCAACAATCAGCATTATTTGGACAACTATGTACAGAAGTAGGAATGGTTAAAAATACCTATGGAACTGGATGTTTTACTTTGGTAAACACAGGTGAACAAGCAGTTAAAAGTAAAAATAAATTATTAACAACCATTGCTTGAAAAATTAAAAATCAACCAGTTATTTATGCACTCGAAGGTTCTGTTTTTATCGCAGGAGCTGCTATCCAATGACTTCGTGATTCAATTAAAATTATTTATAATGCAGCAGAATCAGACTTTTTTGCCTCATTAGTTAAAGATGATCAAAGAGTTTATTTAGTACCTTCTTTTACAGGACTTGGTGCACCTTACTGAGATTCATACTCACGTGGAGCTATCTTCGGACTTGAAAGAGGAACTAAACGTGAACACATTATTAAAGCAACTTTGGACTCCATAGCTTACCAATCAAACGACTTAATTAAAGCAATGGAAAAAGATTTAAACAAACCTATTATTGCCCTCAAAGTTGATGGTGGAGCTTCAAATTCTAACTACTTAATGCAATTCCAATCTTCAATTTCTAATGTCGAAGTTTGAAGGCCTAAAAACATTGAAACTACCGCACTTGGAGCTTCATATCTAGCAGGTCTAAGTGTTGGATTTTGAAAAAACATTGAGGAAATTAAACAACTTTACATTCCAGACAGAGTTTTCAAACCTCAACTTGATAAATCAACAGTTGACAAACTTGTCAAAGGTTGAGACACCGCAGTTAGCAAAACTCTAAACTGAACAAAGGATATTGAATAATATGGAAAGTATACTTTTATTATCTGAATTTCTTGGAACATTGTTTTTAATTCTTTTTGGAAATGGTGTCAACTACAGTGTCTCAGCCACTAAAATGTTTGCCAATCAGCCAGGAAAATGAATTGTCATTGCCCTAGCTTGAGGTTTTGCTGTTTTATTAGGAGTAATTGTTGCTCAAGCTCTTGGTGGTCCTGCACACTTAAATCCAGCAGTTTCTATTTATGCTTCTATTTCGGGAAAAGATGCCTCTATTTTGGCTTATATTCCTTTCCAATTTTTAGGAGCAATTGCAGGTCAAATAATTTTAAACTTTATTAACTTTAAACACATTCAAGATACTGATTTAGCTGTTGTTAGATCATGTCACTCTACCTCACCTGCGTATAAAAATGAAGGAAAAACAACAATTTTTAATTTCTCATACGAATTAGTTGGAACCTTAGCTTTACTTGGTATAATTTTAGCCTTTGGTAAAGGAAGCAATAAAGAAGGTCTAGCATTTTTAGGTCCTCTTCCTGTGACTTTTTTAGTTATGGCAATCGGGATGTCACTTGGTTCTTCAACAGGTTATGCAATTAATCCAGCTCGTGATTTAGGACCTAGATTAGTTTACTATGTAACTGAAAAATTCATTTTAAAATCAAGACAATCTGATCATGTTGGTGCTAACTTTACTTATGGTTGACTACCAGTTGTTGCTCCTAGTTTAGGCGGAGTAATCATTGGATTATTTGGTTTAATTTAATAATAAATTTTTAAAAAAGTCTATAAAAATAAACACAAAACAACAAAAAAGCTCTTTATTTAAAGAGCTTTTTTTTATGAATTTTACTATTTTTTTGTAACTTTCAAAAAAATAGTAAAATTAAATATTAATAATGATTACAAGAGGTGTGCCATGCTTGAACTATTTGATATAGCAAATATGAAAGATTATCCAGATCAAGAATATTTTATTGAACAATATTTCTACTTTATTGAAAAACTAGTTAAGCAAAATCGACCTAGTGATAAATATAAAAATTTAAAAATTGGAAAATATTATAAAAATTTTATTGTCAAAGACAAATTCTTAAAAACAAATGTTTGATTTTATCAACGTCATCATATTGAAGAAATATCTATTTCAGGTGCTATTTTGCAAGCTAACAAAGAAAAATATGAAAATGGGCTTTCAATTATTCTAACCTGAGAGGAACATGCTTTTGTACACTATTTAATTGTTTGTGCAAATACTACCTTGCCAAATTATGGTATGTTAATGCAACTTGATTTTACTACTTGAGATCAAATAGCCAAAAAATATTGTAAAGAATACAATATTAAATATATTGAAAATTGAGATCAACGTTTTACTGGTCCAATCAATATTTAAACTTTAAATTAGTGGTTTTTTGTTAAAAACCACATAAACATTTTTAGACTCAATTTCATTTACTTTTTCTATAATAAAATTTTCTTTTTCAACAGCTTTGATTTCATCAAAAATTTTTGGCCCTTTAATAAAAGCTACTATTGAAGAAGATGTTAAATTTTTTTTAGTTAATTTTATCAACTTATCTAAACTAGATACTGCTCGGGCTGTTAAGATATCAAACTTTTGATCAACATTTTCCATTCTATCGCATACTAAATTAAATTTTAAACCTAGTTCATTAGCAACTAATTTTAAAAAATCACACCTTTTTTGTAAAGATTCGACAATTGTTAAATCAATATTTGGATTAAAAATTAAATAAGGAATTGAAGGAAAACCAACTCCTGAACCAATGTCGACTAGGGAGAAGTTTTCCTTCTTTTTTGTTCATTTTTGAACAAAATTTAAGGTTAAAATGGATTCAAGAATACCTTCTTTTCATAACTTTTCACCACTAAAGCCAGTTAGATTCATAACTTTGTTTTTTTCTTCAATAAGATTTACATATCTTTCGAGTTGAGAAAAACTTGTCTCACCTACTAGTAATTTTATTTCTTGCTTAATCGAATTTAGCATTTTTAAATCGCTCTTTAATCTTCTCATAAATATTAGTAATTGATGTTGAATCAATGCACGCCATAATTACCTGAGATAAAAAATCATCGAGTGATGTTACCAATAATTTAGAAAAATTTTCCACTAGATATTGATTATCTATTGAATCTGTAATGATGACTTGGTCAACATTTTTACTTTCTTCAAATTTATCAAAACCAACACTAAATACCCCATGAGTAGCTGCAACTATTACGCTTTTTGCACCATATTTTTTAAGATTTTCAGCGGCTTTTAAAATAGTACCTCCTGTATCAATAATGTCATCAATAATAATACAATCTTTGTTTTTGACATCACCAATTAAACCTAACACCTCAACTTGATTTGCACCGGTTCTTCTTTTATCAATGATAGCAACTTGAGTATTTGGGCCAAGGATTTCAGCTAGCACTCTTGCCCTAACAGCCCCACCATGATCTGGAGAAACTACAACAAATTCTTTATTTCTGTTTATTAATTCTTGCGCTAAAATATATTGACCATGGATTTCATCAACTGAAATATTAAAAAAACCTTGAATACTTGGATTGTGAATATCTACTAAAACAACTTTTGTCACACCAGCATTTTCAAGCAAATTAGCAATTAATCTTGCTGTAATAGGTTGTCTACCTGATGATTTTCTATCTTGTCTTGCGTAGCCATAATAAGATAAAACCACAATAATATCTCTTGCGTAACCACGTTTTAGGGAATCAATAAAAATTAATAACTCCATTATATTATCATTAACAGGTTTGGATGTATTAGCAATTACGAAAACTGTTGAATTTCTAATTGTTTCTTTTGATTTTAGCATTACTTCGCCATCAGCAAATTGCGTTCTTTCAATCTCAGATAAAGGAATTCCAGTTTTTTTTGAAATTTTTTGAGCTAGTTTTATGGAATTTTTCATTCCAAAAAGTACGAAATTATTTTTTTTAGATAAAAGCATATTTTTCTTCTCTTTATATATTTCTTTAAATATATAATTTTATAATAAAAATAGGAAAAGTATAAATATGAATTGGCAGTTTGAAACACCTAGAGCAAAATATTACGAAAAAATCAAGACAACTTTTGCTAATAAACCTAAATTAATGGAGATTTTTCAAATTAAGAAATCTCAGATTATTATCAATCATAATTTAAATAATTTAGCCAATTTTTTTGATTTTTTACTTGTAGATACAGATAATGATTTTGAAGAAATTGGTTCTTATTTTTGAATAGCTCAAGAAAATAATCTTTTAAATATTGAGCTTGTTTTTTTACATGATAAATTAGATAAAAAATGAAACTGAATAATATTAGAATTTATAAGAGATTTCATTTTAGATAACTTTGATGAAATTAAAAATTACCAAATATGATTCAATCTTCCAAATCTAAATAATGATATTTTAGAAGAGCTAGGTTTTCAATTAATAGCTAATCAAAAATGAAGTTTAAAACCACATAAACCCTATAAATTTATAGATGTTCATACACATCCCTTTGCTGAATATTACAATAATTCTGAGCTTGAAATTGAAAAAAATCTAACAAAAAATATATCTCAAATGATTCTAGTTGGCACAAGCTGAGATGACGTTGTAGAAATTGATAAATTAGTTAAAAAATACAAAAATGTGTATAAAATTATAGGTATACACCCTAATGTAGTTAAAGAAAATGAAGATTATTCTGCACTAGAAAAATATGTAGATGAAAAAACATTAGGCATTGGTGAAATAGGTCTAGATTATTTTTATGAAAATAATCCTAGCGAATATATACAATTAAGATCACTTTTAGAACAAATTAAAATTGCTGAGAAGTACAATCTTGCAATTATGTTGCACATTAGAGATAATAGCCAACCTAAAGCTATCAGGCAAATTCAAGATATTATTGATCAGTATCCTAAAATTAACTTTATTTTCCATAATTTTTCAACAACTTTTGAAATCTATCAACAAATTGTTAAAAAGCCAAACTGTTTTTTTTCATTTTCAGGAGTAATTACTTTTAAAAAAAGTTATGAATTAAGAAAAATTATTCAAGATATCCCTTTTACTAAAATTTTGACAGAAACAGATGCACCTTATTTATCACCAGAACCTAATAGATCTTTATGACCAAATAGTTCTTCAGAAGTGCAATGAGTGTATAAAAATATAGCTAGAATTAAAAATATAACAATAACAAAATTAATAAAAATTATTGAAGAAAATTTTGCTACTATATTTAAAATAGATAATAAGATTAAGGAAATAAAATAGAAATGTCTAAATTTGTTTTTAAAAAAAAGTATGGGCAAAATTTTCTTAAAGATGAAAATATTGTAAAAAAAATTGTTAATAGTGTTGATATTACAAACAAGGAAGTCATCGAAATAGGCCCAGGAGGCGGCGCACTTACGCAAGAAATTGTAAAAAAATGTTCTTTTTTAAGAGCTTATGAAATAGATGCTGATTTAATAGAGAATTTAAAAAAAAAGTTTTCTAGCTCACCGGTTGAAATAATAAATGAGGATTTCCTAGACACCAATTTAGATTTTTTTTCTACTAAACAAATTGTTTTAGCAAACCTACCATACTATATTACTTCAAATATAATTTTTAAGATTTTATCTCACATTAATAAATTTAGTGAAATAGTCATCATGGTTCAAGACGAGGTGGCTGATCGAATTGTAGCTAAAGTTAATACCAAAGATTATTCTAAATTGTCATTATCTTGTCAATATATTGCAAATGTTGAAAAAATTTTGAAAATCCCCCCTTCTGCTTTTATACCTCAGCCGAGCGTAAATTCAGCAGTTGTTGTTTTTAGAGTAAAAGAAAACATAGATCAAGAAAAATTTAACAACTTTTTAAATTTTGTTAAAAAAAGCTTTGCAATGAAAAGAAAAACACTTTTTAACAACTTTTTAACTTTTATAGAAAGAGATAAAATAAAACAGATTTATAGTCTTTTTAAACTAGATTTTAATGTTCGACCACAGCAAATTTCTTTAGATTTATATAATGAAATTTTTGAATTTTTGTATCAAAAATCATTTTAGCTTTGTTTTTAAGTCTTAATTTTTTAAAAATACTAAAAATGTTTTTATTTTTAAAAATTGTTGTATAATTTATATACTTAAAAACTCACCTGTTACATTATTTTTAATTAGTGCATAACACTATAATCATATTAAATAAAAAATAAAAAAAGGATCAAACAATGAGACAAACTACGATTGTTAAGCATAAAGAAGTGCAAAAAAAATGATACATCATTGATGCCGAAAATCAAATTTTAGGTAAAGTTGCAACTCTTGCTGCCTCACATCTAAGAGGAAAAACTAGTCCTTTATTTACACCAAATGTTGATATGGGAGACAATATTATCATTATTAATGCTGATAAAGTAGTTCTTACTGCACAAAAAGAAGATAAGAAAATTTATTACAATCACTCTGGTTACCCAGGTGGACTTAAAGCTAGATCTGCTAGAGTTTTAAGAGCTAAAAAACCAATAGCACTTTTAGAAAGAGCTATTTTTGGTATGTTACCACACACAAAGTTAGGTGATAAACAAAGAAAAAATCTTTATGTTTATGCAGGTCCAAATCACAAACATGAAGCTCAGCAACCAGAAAAATTAGAGGTGAGTAAATAATGGATAAAAAGTTAATTTTTCAAGCAGTTGGTAGAAGAAAATCATCAGTAGCTAGAGTTATAATTACACCAGGAAAAGGTGATTTTAAAATTAATAAACGTTCAGCCAAAGAATATTTAAAATCAGATATTCTAATTCAAGATGCTCTTCAACCTTTTGATATAACTAAAACAGCATCTGAATTTGATATTAGAGTTAATGCAAGAGGTGGAGGAATTTCTGGTCAAGCCGGTGCTATTAGATTAGGAATTGCTCGTGCTTTATTAAAAGTGTCATCAGATTATCGTCCTGATCTAAAAACTAATGGGATGTTAACTCGTGATGCACGTGTTAAAGAAAGAAAGAAATTTGGATTGAGAAAAGCGAGAAGAGCAAGACAATTTTCAAAACGTTAATTTTTTCTTTACATACCAATGTAATTATGATATAATAATATAACGTTTGTTATATTATTAACATGGGAGCGTAGCTCAGATGGTTAGAGCACACGACTGATAATCGTGAGGTCGATGGTTCGATCCCATTCGTTCCCACCATATCTATTTATAGACCAAAAAAATCACCAAAAGATATTGGTGATTTTTATTTTCTAATTATACTTTTGTCTTCAAAATTAATAATAGTTGATGGTATTCCACTACCTTCACCAAAATTATAAATATTTTTTACTTGTCAAAATACTTTTATAGCATCTTGAATATTTAAAGGTTGTTTACCACTAATATTAGCACTAGTTACATAAGCAGGTCCTTTATTATTAAGCAATTTAATTAATTCATCTTGCTTAGGAATTCTTAAACCAATTTTTCCATTATTGTTCTTAGATTTAAGAAGAAGAGTTGTGTTGCCTGGTCAATATTTATCTGCACTATAATAGAGTTTGGGAAAAACCTCTTGATCTACAAAGGAATTAGCTTGCTCTATATTACCTAATAAAATAATAATTTTTTTATTTTTTTCTCTATTTTTTATTGAGTAAAGTAGTTCCAAATTAGAATTATTTACAAAAGTACCAATACCGACAACTGTGTCTGTTGTAGTCAAAAATATTTGTTCATATTTTTGTTGTGTTAATTCAAATTCTTGAACTAAATCTGTAAAAAAACTTTGTTTTTGAAGACTTTTTGAACACTTTTTGAAATTTAAGAGATCACAATAACTTAAATTTTTTATCTCTGTTTCTTCGAAATAAAGATTAATATTCCTCTTTTTAAGAATGTAAGCAATAATTTCAATTTCATTTTTATACTCTGGCGAGCTAATGATTCTAAGATTTTTATACTTACATTTTTCTATAGATATTTTATCTAAATAAAAACTTACAAATTGTTCAAAATAAACATCCATAATTAGATTTTTTGCTCCAATTCTGCAATTAGATCCCTAATTTCGATTGCTAGTTCGAAATTGTGATTTGCTGCAGCTTTTTTCATTTCATTTCTTAAATCTTCAATATGTGATTTTATTTCTTTTTTGTTACCTTTATCTTTTTTTATAATTCGAGATATACTCATTTCAGTTTTAGGATTCAATCTTTGTGGAATTGGCTTGATAATAGTTTTAGGTGTAATGTTATTTTCGATATTATATTTTATTTGTATTTCTCTTTTATTTTTGTTATCTTCGATAACTTCTTTCATACTCCGGCTAATTTTATCAGCAAAGAAAATAACTTTTCCATGGTCATTTCTTGCAGCTCGACCTGCAATTTGAATTAAGGAAGATCTAGATCTAAAAAAGGACTCATGATCTGCATCTAAAACTAATATTAAAGAAACTTCAGGTAAATCCACCCCTTCTCTTAATAAATTAATCCCTATAACTGCATCATAAACACCTTTTCTTAATTTGATAAGAATTTCGTCTCTTTCAAAAGTTGTAAAATCTGAGTGAATATAGTAGACTTTTTGCTTCTTTTCTTCTTGTAAATATTTACTAATTTCTTCACTTAATCTTTTAGTTGTAGTTAAAATAAGACTTCTTTCATCTTTTGCTTTTTGCTGCTGAAGATAGTTATAAATCTTTTCCATTTGATTAGTTTTGTCAACTACCTCAATAATGGGGTCTAAAAGTCCTGTTGGACGTATAATTTGCGGTATTACTTCGCCATCAACTAGGTCTAATTCATATTGTCCTGGAGTTGCTGAGACAAATATTTTTTGCTGCTCATATTTTTCAAATTCCTTGAATTTTAAAGGTCTATTGTCAAGAGCTGAAGGTAATCTAAAACCATAATCTACTAAATTAGTTTTTCGTGATCGATCACCTTCGTACATTCCATTTAATTGTGGTACCATAATGTGGGATTCATCTATAAAAATCAAGGCATCTTTTGGTAAATAATCTAATAATGTATAAGGTTTTTCACCTTCTTGGCGACCATCAATATGACGAGCATAATTTTCAATCCCTGAACAAAATCCAAACTCTCTTAAAGAATCAATATCATTATTTACTCTTTCTTCAAGTCTTTGTTTTTCTACTAGTTTCCCTTCATTTTCAAAGTATTTTAGTCTATATTCAAGTTCAATTTCAATAGTTTTAATAGCTTGAGTAATAGTATCTCTTTTTACTGTATAAGCACTTGCCGGATAAATAGTATAGGCATGAAAAGAACGAAAAAGCTTCTTTTCTATAGGATGAATTGTGTCAATACTTTCAATTAGGTCACCAAAAAAACTAATTCTTATATTAAAAGAGTCATCTCAAGCAGGTGCTAGTTCGAGAATGTCACCTTTGATACTAAAGTTGCCCGGTTTTAAATCGATATTATTTCTTTGATAACCAATTTTTACTAAATTAATGGCTAAATTTTGAATCTTAATTTTTTGATTAGCTTCAATATTAAGAAAACCTTCTTTATATTCAGTAGGGTTTAGAGCTCCATAAATAGCAGCCACTGATGAGACTACAATTGTATCATTTCGCATTGAAAGAGCGTTTAGTGCTGACATTCGCATAGCTTCTAAATCCATATTAGTTTTACTTGTTTTATCAACATAAATGTCTTTTCCTGGTAGGTAAGCTTCAGGTCGGTAAAAATCAAAGTTAGAGACAAAATATTCAACACGGTTTTCAGGGAAAAACTCTTTAAATTCGGAATAAAGTTGTGAAGCTAGTGTTTTATTATGTGATAGTACTAAAACAGGACGGTTGATTTGTGAAATCACATTTGCCATAGTAAATGTTTTTCCTGAACCAGTGACTCCTAATAAAACTTGGTTTTCTTTGTTGTTTTTTATTCCATTTACAAGGCTAGAAATTGCTTTTGGTTGGTCACCACTTGGCGCATATTTTGAAACTAATTTAAACATTTTTACCTCTTTTAATATAGAATATTTTATTTTATTTTTGACAATGTTGTAGAATTTTATAAAATATGAAAAAAATTAAAAAATTACTTTTACCTTTAACTTTGATAGCAACACCAATTTTAGCAGTATCTTGTGGTGCTAAAAATACACAAGCACAAGATTTGCTATCAAATTCTAATTTAATTAAAATAAATAATGAAAATCGAACTTTTACACTAGATTTATCAACTACTACTTTGAAAAAAATTGACAAATCTGCTTTTTATAATTTAGCAGCAAGACAATATTTTCAAACTGCAAATTTAACAGACAACAAAGAAAACAAAGACAAATCTCAAACACCTACAAGCACAATAACAACTATTTATTATTTAGATAGCATTATTTTTCCTTCTACTTTAGAAGAAATTGAAGACCGTGCTTTTGAAGTAGATGTAAACGTTTTAGGAAGTCAGCCTGGACAAAAAATTGTTAATTTAGACTTCTCTAGATCAACCAATCTCAAATCAATTGGCGATTTTGCTTTTGCAAACAACAGTATTAGAAAATTAATTTTACCAAATTCTATTACAAAAATAGGTAAAAATGCCTTTGCTAATAATGAAATTGAAACCTTAGAATTTTCTGAGGATTCTAAATTAAGTTTTATTGATACTGGAGCTTTCTTTAATAATAAAATTACTAAATTAGATTTTACTAATGCTAGGCAAATTCGCGCTATTAACACTGGAGCTTTTGAATCTAATAAAATTTCTGCAATTCAATTTGGCAAAGATAGTTCTCCTATTTTAATTAATAATTCTGCTTTTAAAGATAATGAAATTAAAAATAGAGATAATATTAAAGATATAAACCCTGATTCTCGTTTAGAAGATATTTTTGAATAAAAAAAGCTATAAATTTATAGACAAAATCCATTTATATCTAAGTTTAACTAACTTTAAATTTTTATTTATACTATTATTTTTCGCCTTCATATTAGCTTATTTATGTTATAATTAGCTAAAAAACATTAAAATTATTTGTTATTTCGAATTCAAATTTAGATAAGAAATGTAGAAAGGTTTGCTTTGCAAAACCAAATCATTAAAAATTTTAAGCAAAATTATTATTTTAAATTATTGCTAAAATTATCAATAAAGAAAAAAGCAATATATATTATTGCTGTTTTTGCATTTACAGTTTCATTGATTCTTGGAATTCTTTCAAGAATTTATGCAACACCAACATCATTTAGTATATTTGTTTTTACTAATTTACTCATCAATTTATCACTTACCATTATTCTTGCTTCATACATGTTTTTAGTTATTTTTAAAGACCTATCTTCACAAAGTATTGATATTGTTGCCTTTACAAAACCGTATTCTAGAAAGTATTTTATAGCTACAAAAATTATGTTTTTAGTTTTTGTTTCACTAGTATGAAGTATCTTTTTTTACATTATATCAATAATGTTCTTCTTAATTAACTTTAACAACATAAGTCAAGTTTCTTCCTTTTATATTTGATCTTTCTTTTCTCCATTTTTTGCATTTTTAATTTTTGGAGCAATAACTGGTTTAATTGGTTCAAAATTTAGTTCAAAAATTTCACTTTCTGTTGCATTAGTAAGCTTTAGTCCTTTTATTTTATTAGGTTCTATAAGTGCTTTTAGTTCAACATCATCTCCAAATAGGTTTGCAAAAATATTAAACTTACCTTATGATCAATATGATTCAGGAACAATTGCTGATGTTGACAAGTTCTTCTTAAATGATAAAAAAGATCATTTTTTCATCATTCCAAAACAAGTAGACAAGCCAACTTTTTCAAAAAGACAAATTGATTATATTCAACAGGCTTGAAACAATAGTTCTTCTTCCGCTCAAGGATGACAAGCAGCATCATACCTTTTATTACCATATCAATTTTTAAATATCTTTGAAAATAAAGACAATGATGCTTTAGTTACCTCTGTTGGTAAACAAGAAAAATATTTAGAAAATTATATTTTTTATAATAATTTAGATAGTAAAACCAACGCTTATGAAATATCAACAAATCCAAGTTTAAAAGAGTATAAAATCAATGAAAATTTAAAGGCTTTTTTAATTCCAGGAGCTTTAAAAAATCAAAGTATTTTTGATAATTTGGACAACCGTGAATTAATTTATGCACACAAATTTGCCTCTGATTTTAATACTCAATTACCACAAGATGAACAAACTTTTGGTGGTGCTTCCCTTTTAGTAGGAAAACTAAAATGACAATACTTAAAAGAAATTTTAGAATCTTCAAAATTTAATAGCTATGCAAAAGATTTTTATAGAAAAATCAAGAAAAATAGTGAGCGCCAACAAATTTTAGATATTATTTCATCTGCAATTTCTGAAGATCAAGACTTACTAAATATTGAAGATGAAAATTCAACTGTTCTACAGAAAAAAATAGATACTAAAAAAGTAGAAAGCGATACTCAAAGAAAGCTTTATTTAGCAGTTTCCTTGATTTATTGACTATTTTTTAACAAACCAGAATCTCCAATTCTTGATACCTTGCTAAAAGATTCAGCAAGCCAAAGTTATGATCCACAACAATTTGATATCAAAATTCAAAATCAAGAGTATAAAATTGGTGGTTATTCTTCTTATTCAGCTCAGCAACAAGTTGTAAATAATAAAGTAATAAGTAGATTTAATTTAACCCCAAGTAATAACTTTGTTTTTCAACCAGTTAGTCAAGCTATTGAAATCAAAGTTGGTTATCAAGTTGTCAATAAATCTGCTTTTATAGTAATTTGAATTGCTATTTCAGCTGCCTTACTTTATTCTCTTTACTATTTATATTCTAGAAAGGATTATAAATAATGGAATCAACTATTGTTTTAGAAGTGAAAAATCTAACCAAAATTTATCCTAAGAGCTCAAGTGGTGTGGAAAATGCTAGTTTTCAAGTGCCTTCTAAACATATTCATGCTTTTATAGGTGAAAATGGTGCTGGAAAAACAACCACTATTAAATGTATTGTTGATGCTTATCAAAATTATGAAGGAAGTATCACCATTAATGGTTTTTCTAATAAAACTCCAGAAGGAAAAAAGTTTATCGGTTATGTGCCAGAACACAGTATTTTTCCTCGTGAAATCACTAGTTATGAATTTTTATATGAAATGTCTTTGCTTTCAGGTTTGCCTTCAAATATAATAAAAGAGAGAATTGACTATTATTTTAAAATTTTAGATATTGAAAATCTTGCTAATTTAAAACCTTATAATTTTTCTTCAGGTCAAAAAAGAAAAATTATGCTAATCCAATCTTTAATTCATAATCCAAGCTTAATTATTTTAGATGAGCCTTTTTCTAATTTAGATCCTTCATCAAGATTTGAGTTTCTAAATATTATTAAACTCCTACGAGATGAAGGTAAAAGTGTTTTTTTATCAACTCATAATTTAAGTGAAGTGGATGACATTATTGATAGTTTAACATTAATTAATAAAGGTAAAATTTATTATTGTGGTAAAAAAGAAGATAATTTAAATAAAATGTATTCAAATTACATTTTAAATTTAAATGTTGAAGAACACTCAAATGAATAAGAAAATTAAATTTGCTTTTTTACCTTTGTTAAGTTTGCCAATAACACTAATGTCATGTACACTAGTTTATAATTTTCATAATCCTGAAGAAAAATCATCTGATAGTAGTTTACTTGCAAATAAAAGTTATCAAAATTTTGTTGATTCTGTTTTTTTTAAATATCAAGATGTTAAAAATGACTATATTTTAGAACAATTAAATATCGATCCTATCAAAGTGAAAACAGAACTCAAGTATAGTTGGGTATTTGCAAGACCATATTTTAGACCAAATCTTTCGACAATTTATACAGACACAACAGTTAATTCAGTAAAAACTATTTCGAATTATTTAAGTAATAATTGATTATTTTTATTAAATAATATTGATAAAATTAGCTTTGGCTTCAACCCTTATAATCCTAATTTTGATAAAAAGGCTGATAAATTTGAATTAAGTCCGGGTATTAATAGAGAGATAAAAATTAAAGATAAGAACTTTAATTTTATTAAAATTGATAAGGATCAAAGTCGCCTAAAAAATTACACAGCATATTATTTAATTTTTGAAAAAAATAAGTTTATGCGCCTTACTACCTTTGATTATGAAGGTAAAATTCAATTTCAACTTGATTATAATATGTTTGTTTTGGAACAGACTCCAGACGATCCTTTCTTATTTGTTAATAATTTAGAGTCCTGAATTGATGAGAAAGAAAAAAAATATTATCAAGAGAAATTAGATGATGCAAAAGATGATTTAAAAGATAATTTTGCAAATCAAAAAGAGGAGCTAGAATCACAAATTAATTCTATTAAAGAACTTATTTCATCAATGCAAGATGACAATTTGCAAAACGACAGTTCATCTAATTCTGACTCAGATAATTCTAGTACTCCTACCCCACCATCTTCACCATCATTACCACCATCACCATCATTACCACCATCACCACCACCACCATCACCACCATCACCACCATCATTACCACCATCATCACCACCACCAACAACTCAGCCTAACAATTTAAGCACCACTGATGAAGCTAGTTTGCAAGCTTTAGGTTTTACAAATAAAGCTGATTTTGATCAATTTGTTGAAAAATCTAAATCTCTTTACGGTGTTGAAGATGAAGATGATCCTGCAAAGGAAGTACTGGAAATTTATAAAGATAATTTCGATGATAAAATTAGTAAAGATCCTAGTAAAAAACCGGAAGAAATAAAACAAGAAATTGAAAAACAACTAGAAGAAAGCAGGAGACGTTTGGCACCAAGAAATCAATCTTCTGTATCTAGGTTACAATCAACATTGTTCCAAGAAGTAATTGATGAATCACAAACTAAGACTAGTGAAAATCCTAAATCTGAAAATGAAGAAAAAATTGAACAGTTAGAACAACAAATTGAACAAAAAAAAGAAGAGTTACAAAGAAATATTGCCAATTTGGATGAACTTATTAATGCAAGACTTTTAAAACAACGGATTAATAAGTCAAGTTTTTTCACAGATATAACTTCAGATATTGCTGATTTCCAAGATAAGTCTAAGTTTAAATTTAGCAAGTTCAGCATCACAGATATTGAAATTGAAGATAACAAATTAAAGACAGATATAGAGCCAAAAGTTTTCAAAAATAAAGAACTTAACTCACCTGAGTATAATAAATTTAAAAAATTTATTGACCCAGATTTAAACGTTACAAACAGTCTAGAAACTCCTGATGAAAGAAGAACTAGAGAAATAATTAACAATATTTTAGAACTTGCTTGAAGAGATAATAATGCTGGTAAAATTAATTTTTTAAATGATCAAAAAAATCCTGAAACTATTTCAAAATTAGAAGAACAATGAAACAAAATTAATGAAAATTTAGGAAAAAAACCTATAACTGATTCGACTTTACTAGATGAATACAATAATTTTGTTTCTAATAATTGATACTTTATTTTAACAAGAATTGGTGACTTCAAACTACAATTCAAAAATTGGTTTTTGTTTCCTGATCAAAAAA
Organism: Mesomycoplasma conjunctivae; assembly: GCF_000026765.1. Taxonomy (NCBI): domain Bacteria; kingdom Bacillati; phylum Mycoplasmatota; order Mycoplasmoidales; family Metamycoplasmataceae; genus Mesomycoplasma; species Mesomycoplasma conjunctivae. Next base: position 40,657 of record NC_012806.1, read on the forward strand.
ATGAAAATGGCGAGATTATAGCTGCTCACAGTCCAGAATTTAAAAACCAAGTTGCTAGTTTGGATACAGAACCAGAAGACTATGTTTATGCCAACAACAATCTAGATGGTATTCAAGAAGGTGATACATCAATTTTGGCTGTTAATTATAAGGATTTATATATTTCTAAACAAAATAGTTTAATAAATATTAGAGTAGATTTTTCAACTGAGGAACCCAAAATCATTTTTAATCCTTTAATTTATCATTTTCCAAGAACCAGAAATAAAATTTCTGTTAAAATTTTAACGCAAATTTTCCACCAAGCTTTATTCCACCATAATCAAGAAAGCTACAATGATTTTGAAAAAGATTTTGTTGAAAAATTTAGATATGGACTACCTACACAAAATATATTGAGGTCAAAAAATGAAATTAAGTCATAAAATAATAACTTCAGTTACAGCGCTTTTGCCAATAGCTCTAGTAAGTTGTCAAACTAGTGACTCAAGCGTTGTTTTACATCATGATTACAGGCAATTTGTAGGTGAAAAAGATTCTTTTGAACATTTTTTAAATAATAGTGCGATTTCCCAATTGTTAGATTTAGTTTATCCAAATAAAGATACCCAAAAGCAACTAATTAATCAAGCTAGAAATATAAATTCTCAAAAATATATCGAGGACTTAAAATATAATCTAAATTTTTTCAACACAATTAATAACAGAAGTAGTGAGTTCAACACATTAAGAAATAGTCAACCAATCTTGTTCACAAAAGCAAAAGAAAGCTATGAAAATTTATTCAAATTTAATTGACTATGACTTTTATACAATCTCAAATCAACTGTTTGAATTAGAGGTATTGTCACCAATGATCAGTTTAAAAGACTAAATGAGGATTATAATAATTTACTTAAAGATAATGCTTTAAATGAAAGTTTTTATCAACCTAATAGCAATGAATTTAAAGATATAATTATTGTTAAGCAAAACACCACCAGTGGCGGTAATAATCCTAAATTTACAAAAGATAATTATAGGATCTTCTTGTTAAATAAAGAAAACTATATTTTTGAGTTTGCTCTTGAAAAAACTTTTAACAATAGTGAACTTGTTAATGCAAATATTGAGTTTAGTCCTTGAATCAAAATTTATCCAAATTTTGTTGATAATAACAAAGTTAAATTCCCTTTTGCAGATTACGTTCGCATAGAAACAAATTACCGAACTAGTAACTCCGGAACAAGTGTAAGTTTAGTCGAAAGATCTGTTTTTGAAGAAAATCAAGGCGGAGACAATTTTTCTTATACACTTATTGATTTTAAAAAATAAAATATTTGGTAAAATATAATAATATTTAAAAGCTAAAAGAGGAAAATATGGCAAAGTTAAATAAAGTTAGAAAAGATGGATTACTTCAAAATCATGCTTTTTTTAGAGAAGCAGTTTTTGGACTTTTTGGATCAGGTCTTTGATATCTAGAGCGTTACTACCAAGCTATTATTAGATTTACAATTACAGTTGTTGGTATTTTAACCATTTTTATTAGTCAAGTTATGTACCATACTTCACCAATTCAATTAATTATTGAAGAGGATGTTAGAACAATTACCATTATTGGTATTGTTTTATTAGCAATTGCTTTACTTTGAAATGCTTATTCATTAATAATGATTTTCTTAGGTCTTCAAAAAGATGGAAAGCTTGTTAAAATTAATGACTGAGCAATAAATGAAGAATTATTTGTTGAAGATAATGTTTTAAAACACATTGATCACAAAACTTATACTATTGAGGAAATTGAAGCTGGAATTATTGATGAACACTATGATCTAAGAAATAATCACAGCGCTCATTGTCCTAAACACAAAACTCCATAATGGAGTTTTTTTATAAAAGAAAAGTATAAAAAACATGAGATTAAAAAATATTCCTGATGCAAAAGAAAGATTAGAGAAATCTGGTCTACTAATTAAAAAACCTATAAATTTAAACACAAACTGAATTATTGAAGTGGGTATGGGCAAAGGTGAAATGCTTACTCAAATGGCTTATCAAAATCCAAATATAAATTTTTTAGGTATAGAAAAATTTCCTTCAGCAGCGGTTAAAGCTATTAAATTCGCTAAAACCTTTAAACTGCAAAATTTTTATATTTTAGTTGAAGATATCACAAAAATTTTAGAAATTTCTAATGGTAAAGTAGACCAAATTTGACTAACTTTTAGCGATCCATGACCCAAGAAAAAGCATGCAAAAAGAAGATTAACACACAAAAATTATCTAGAGATTTATAAGCAATTATTAACTAAAGATGGCAAGTTAAGATTAAAAACAGACAATGACCAATTTTTTGAATTTTCGAAAGAGTCACTTTCAGAAAATGGTTGAAAAATTTTGTACGAAACAATAGATATTCAACAATCTTATTTTGCTCAAACCAATATCCAAACTGGCTATGAAAAAAAATGAAGTCAAAAAAATAAAAATATAAATTATTTAGAAGCAACTTTCAAAAGTGTGAATTCTTAATTTTGTTCAAATTTGCATGTTTTTCGTTTTAATATGATATAATAAAGCACATATTGTAATTATTTATTAAAAAAAATATTCTAGCAAAAAAGAAGCTAAAAATATTAAAATATAGTAACATAAAAATTTTTCAAAAGTAATTTGTATTTTAATATTATGGAAAGAGAAAAATGGAACAGTTTTCAGAAGTTTTTATAAAATATAGCACTAAATTTGATGACAAAACTTTAATTTTAGAGCCAGCATTTAGTGATTTTGAAAAACCTCTTTTAATAAAAGAAGACTTTCATATTACTGAATACTTAAGTGAAAATAAAGCATACATTTATTTAGGTGATAAAGAAAAATACAAAGATACATCAAAAGATTTATTTAGAAAAATTGCAAACAAAATTGCAACATTACCTAGAGACATACAAATTGATTTTGATAAATTTAATCCAAACTTTTTAAGATATCTTATTGAAGTAGTAGCTTTTGTTAGATCAGATATTTTTTCATTAAAATCTGATGTTAAAAAGGCTAGATCAAAATTTAAATCTATTACTGTAGTAACTAGTAAATTACATAAATTACAAGGTATTATTGACAAACATCAAATTTTAAATAATGCTGTTAATTATGCAAGATTTTATCAAAATATGCCTCCTAACATAGCTAACTCTGAATTTTTAGCAAAAGAAATCCAAAGTAAACTGTCTGATAATAAAAATTTAACTGTTAAAGTTTTAGGTATGCAAGAAATTAAAGCTCTTGGTATGAATTTATTACTTTCAGTAAACCGTGGTTCAACATATGAACCAAGATTAGTGGTTATTGAGTATGAAGGTTCTCCAGGTTCAGAACAGAAAACTGCTTTTGTTGGTAAAGGTATCACCTTTGATTCAGGTGGTTATAATATCAAAACAGGAACCTTCATGATGGGTATGAAATATGACATGTCAGGTGCTATTATTTCGGCCGCTGCTATTGATGCTATAAGTAGATTTAATCCAATAGCAAATGTTGTTGCTGTTTTACCGATAACTGATAATAGAGTTAATGGAGATGCTAGCACTCCAGATTCAGTTTGAAAATCTATGAATGGAAAAACAGTTGAAGTCAACAATACAGATGCTGAGGGTAGACTAATTTTAGCTGATGCTATTACCTATGCAATTCGTGAAGCAAAAGCAACCGAAATTATAACTATTGCTACATTAACAGGTGCTATTAGAGTCGCTTTGGGTGAGACATTCACAGGTGCTTTTTCTAATAATGATGTTTTATTTAAAACATTTAATGAAGCATCAAAAGAAGCTGGTGAACTTATTTGAAGAATGCCATTACACAAAGATTTTTCTGTCCAAATTAGTGCTTCTAAAGTTGCGGATTTAAAAAATACAGATTATTCAGGAAAAGGTGGTTCTTCTTCTGCTGCAATGTTTATTAGTGAATTTGTTGAAAATAAACCCTTTTTACATTTAGATATTGCTGGTACTGCAGATGTTAACGGAACCCCAACTGGTGTAATGGTAAAAAGTTTAATTGAATTTATTTTAAGAAAATAATAAAAAAACACGATACAAAAATCGTGTTTTTTGTTATTTAGAAAAAATTTGATATAATTTTAATTAGTAAACAGAGGTGCTTTAACAGGCTGAGATATACTCTTAAAAGTTGATCTAGGTAATTCTAGCGTAACGAGTTTAGTCAAGATTCTTTGTTTACACACAAAATTTAAGAGGTGTGTATGAAATTTAATTTTTTAAGAAACAAGAAAAAAATAACAAAAAAATTTTTTGTTATTTTTTTCTCACCATTATTTTTAATTTTAAGCTCTTGTTCAAGACAAGCAGTGGTGCAACAACAATGAGACACAAAAGTTAATTTAGGACTTGGGCAGTCCTGATTTAAACTAAAAAGTGAAGATCCAAATCGTGTAAAAACTTTTTTAAATAACTTCACTAATGAATTTAATAGATTGCAATTAGCAGATCCAGAGACTGCAAATCAAGCAAAAGTAAGTTTTGATTTTATAGGAATTGATGATGGCCAAACTATTATTAGCCAATTATTAAGTTCAGATAATTCAGAAAATGCTATTGATTTTGGTATTACTAACTCAATTTCAACAATTGAATTAGATAGAAATAACCAATTACAAAATTTGTTACAGACAACAACTAATGCTTTTAAAGATGATAGTGAGCTTACATTTTTTCAAGATAACAACAATTTACTTGCAGAAGCTACCAATAATTTAAACAAAAGTTTTCTTCAAACTCCTTTTAATAATTGATCTAATGATGAAAATGGATTACAAAAATGAAATGGTATTGTCTATAAATTTCTTTATGATCTTAACGATAAACAAGTAAATTTTTATCGTGGCATGATAATGATAGCGGGTGATGATGCTAAAAGAAGTAAAATTAAGAAGGCTTGAGATGATAAGGACTTTATCACTTTTAGAAACTTTGGTATCATCCATGGTAATGAAAGTTCAGCAGGTCGATGAAAATTACAAGAAAATATTCTTAAGCAACATTTTGGTGACAAGTTTACCACATTAAAAGAAGATAAAATAAATAATCCTGATAAATACATATTAAAAGAAGGTAGAGATATCGGTCAAGATCCTAATTTTGCTATTGCTTTTGATGATGAGGCTTCCTTTGCTTGAAACCAAAATAAAGGTGATGGCAAAAGATATACATCTATCGAACCAAACGGTAAAGTCGAAGTTTTTGCTCTTACTAATCCACTTTTATATGATATTGGATCATTTCGTTCCGATTTTAACAAAAAACAAGCAGAATTAATTGTGCAAACCTTTATTAATTTAGCAGAAAATAAAACTGATACTTATGGACCAAATGTAGGTTACAATGGTTATAGAAAAATTCATAGTAAAAATGAGATTTTAAAAATTTATAATAAAAGTCTAAATAAAAATGAATAAATTAAAGTTTGAAAATGTCACTTTTAAATATAAACAGGATGATAAACCTATTTTAAAAAACATAAATTTTGAAGTTACTAAAGATAAACCCATTTTTGTAATTGGTCCAAGCGGTGCTGGAAAAAGTTCGTTTTTTTTAAGCATTATGCAATACATGGATATTCTTGAGGGTGATATTATTTATAATGGTCAAATAATTAGTAAAAAAAATAAAGCTCAAACAAAGGAATTTGTGAAAAAAGTAGGTTATTTGACACAACAACCGACTTCAATTAATTTCCAAACAGTTTTTGTTAATATTGCCAAGGAATTGCCAAAATATCAAAATAAATTTTTTAGTTTTTTTTCGATTCCAAACAAAAAGCAAACTCAAGAAATTAAAGATGTTTTAACAAAATTAGGGCTCCAAGAAAAAATATTTTCCATTTTCAGCGATCTATCCGGAGGTCAACAACAACGAGTAGAAGTAGCTAAATTAATGTTACAAAATCCAAAAATTATTTTAGCTGATGAACCTACAACCGCACTAGACCCTAAAACTTCAAACCAAATTTTAGATTTAATTTTTCGACTTGCACAAATTAATCAATCCATCTTATTTATTATTACTCATGATATTGAAATTATTAAAAAATACGATGCTAAAATCTTGCTAATAAAAAATAAAAAAGCAAAATTATTTAAATCATTTGAATCAATAAATTATCAACTATTAAATGAAATTTTTGAGGAAGACTAAATGCAAAAAAAAAAAAAAAAAAGAAAAATCATATTTTAGTTTCAAAAGAATAATTGTTTATTTTGTAATCATATTTATTTTAATTTCTTTTTCTTTATATTCTGTATTTTTACCTATAAATAATAACGGTTGAAAATTTGTTGCAAAAAAATTAACTGAATTATTTGTATTTTCTAACTTTCATTTAGACTATCCTTCACAATCTATTATTCAATTAAGTTTGAATTTGCTTTGAATTACAATCAAATATTCAATTTTAGGAACTTTTTTTGGTTCCATAATGGCTTTAATAACTTCGTTGTTCGCTTCACAAGAAATCAGTCAAAATAAATTTGTAACTAAATTTATTTCTATTTTAATAACCGTTTTTAGAGCTTTGCCCATCCCTTTTGTTATGGTACCTTTTGCTAAAGGTTTTCAAAAAGAATTATCAGCTTTTCTTATTATATTTTGATTTACTTGAATGTGACTTCATAAGTTTTTTTATAGCTTTTTAAACAATTTAGATTGGCAAAGCTATCGCATTAGTATTATAAAAGGGAATTCTAAGTTTAGATCATTTAAAAACAACATTTGACCTCATATTAGCAATAAATATTTAGTACTATTTATATATTCATTTGAATCTAATATTAGATGGACTACAATTATTTCATCAGCGGGAGTGATTGGAATAGGTAGTTTGCTTCAAGATGCTCAAGATCCCACAATTGGTTGGTCAATTGTGGGAATTCCATTAGTTGTTTTGCTTGTATTTACTATATTTTTAGACACTTTAGGTATTATTTTTAATAAATTTATTATTAATAAGAAAAGTCTCAAAGTGGCAAATAGCAGTCATTTTACACTAATATGAATTAAAAAAAATTATGATAAACTTTTTAAAATTTTACTTGTTTTTTGTCTTCTAATTATCAATTTAATAAGTATAATTCAAATTAAAGATTGAAGTGTCAATAGTTTTGAAATTAAAAATTTTTTTCAAGAAATATTTGATTTAAAATGAGAACTTTTTGCACAAGGAAGTTTAGATAATCCATTTTATATGATGTGAAATTTAATTGCACAGCTCGTTATCACCTTTGCTATTTTAACTGTTTTTTCTATTTTTTTTGCTTTTTTAAGTAATGAAAAAATGAATAAAATGTTTCAATGAGCATTAATAAAAACGATGCTAAACATCTTTAGAATCATACCAATTACTATCTTTTTCTACTTATTTATTTCTTTATCTTTTATTCCGCCTTTACTTTTTGTAGCTGTCTTGGTAGGATTTAAAAGTTCAATTAACCTTGGCAAAAAACTTAATGAGAGTATCAATAGTATAGATTGGAATAAGTATAAATTATTAAAAATAAAAGGTTGAAGCAGAACGAAGCTGCTCTTGCACTATGTTTTTCCTAGTATTAAAAAAGAGTATTTTAAATATTTATCTTCATATGTAACTAATATCATGCATGATTTACTAGTGTTTGGTCTTGTCGGAGGCTCACTTTTAGGACAAAAAATAATAACCTTAAATTCGACTACACAATCTGGTGACACCTCTGCTTTTGTTACATATGCATGATCTGCTTGGTTATTAATAATTACTATAGAAATAATAGTGATTTTGTTTCAATTTAATTATTTTGAAAAACTCCAAAATTGATGAAAAGTGTATAAATTTAAAGCATTTATTTGAAAAGCTCTAAAATAAAATTTTCAAAACCTATTTTTTCATCAATAACAAATTTTTTAATTTTTATATCTAAATCAGCAAGTTTTTTAATCATGAATCGCAGTTTTTTCATCCCTATTTTTTTATAAAAAGTTATAGCGTTTTTGACTTGAAAAACATTGATTCCCATTTTTTGAGCTATAACCACATCAGATAATTTATTTTTTCTATGTAAATATACAGTAAAAACTTGTTGAAGTTTATTACTGATCTGACCGATAAGCAATGTTATAGGCGTACCTTCGAGAATTTTTGTATTGTAATACTTAAAAATACTTCTCATTTCCACATTCATAAAAGAGTTGATAAAACCTCATTCGCTATGAGAAGAGTAGTCGCTAACAAAGTTATCTAAAAGATTTTGATCAACATTGTAACCTAAATTTTTTATTTTTTTTAATTCATGAACTATAATACCTGCTTGTGCTGGAAGTCTAATTTCTAACTGTAAAATGTCATAGTCAGATAATTTTAAATCTATTTTTTGAGCATAGTTTTGTATAAACAACTTTTTATTTTTATTGTCAATACCTAAAACTTCTTTTACATTAATTTTTTCGCCAAAAAATTTAAATAGGTTAGATTTTAATAATTTTGATTTAGTATTATTTTCTAATAAAACAAAAGAAAAAATAATTTTATGTGGCGAATTTGATAATTTTTCAAAAATTATTTTTTCTTTTTTTGCATCACTGCCAAAACCAAAAAAATTGTGCAAAATAAAAACTTTTTGTTCATCAAAAATACTTTTATTTGAAATTTGATCAACTATTCAATCAATATCATCACCTTCAAAAAAATGGTATATTTCATTGTTTTGAAAATTTAAGCTAGTGATTTTTCTAACCTCCTCTTGAATGAGGTAGTAGTCATTTCCATAAATAAAAAACATATTATTGTTATTATATTACAAAAGATTAAAGTTAGATAATTAATTTTATAACTTAAAATTAAAAATTGAATTTCAACAATATTTTCAACAACTATTATAAATAAGTAACTGGCAAAATCAAGAATAGGTTTACTTCATATAAATAAGGATAAAAAGAAGTAAAAAAAAGTAAAAAAAGAAGAAAATATTAAAAAATTAATAGGACCTAAAAAGTTATAACTTCCATTATAATAGCTAGTAAATAATGCGCTTACAAAATTTATAATAAAAAAACTTATTAGTGTTTTTATTTTTTTATCTTTAAATTTGATATTGTTTATTAATAAAATAATAAAAGTTATTGTAAAGCTTAAAATAAAAGCTGGTGAATAAATTATGAAAATGTTAGACAAAATCATTGCAATAGCAGTAAAGACTAATAATTCATGTTTTTTAAATTTTTTATTTAAAAAAATTTTATTAATTTCAACTAAAATTCAGAAAATGACACCTCTTAAAAAAGAAATAGGAAAATTTAAAATAAATAATTGAAAAATTAAAAAAATAAAAAAAAGTGACGAGTATATACTTTTATTTAAACATATTTTCTTTCCTATTCAAAAAATAGTTTGTTTCAAAATATTGATATGAAAACCAGATATTACAAAAATATGATATACACCTAATAAAATTAAATTATCTCTTAATATTTGTCCATGTGTGCTAACCTGTCCAAGAAAAATTATGGGAACTAATTGTTTATAGTATTCCCCACCTTCAAGCAAATATTTTTGAATAGAATCAATAATAGTATTTTTCTGACCTACAATTTCAGTTTTGGCTTTAACTATTTTAAAAAAGGTTAGTTTAGATTTGAAAAAACTTACAACATCAAATTCAAAATTATCAATTTGGTTAATAGGGATGATTTGACCTGATACTCTTAGTTTTGTATTTGCTGGTATTTTCATTTTTTCAAGCAACAAATTTCCGTTGTCAAATTTTACTATGCTGCCAAAACCGGTTTCTTCTTTAACAATTGTGTCAAAACTTAAAATCTTATTATTTCAATCAGGTATGGATACTCAGTAAGCTAATATAACTATAATAGCTATAAAACATCAAATTATGATTTTTTTGACCTCTGATAAAGAGAACAAAACAATTAATGGTAAAAAAATCCCTAATAATCATCAGATATTTTTATAATCTAATAAAAGAATAATAGAAATAATTGCAAACAAAACCAATATTCAAGAATAAAATTCTTTTGCAGAATTTTTAGTAATTGAGAATCAATTTGCAATATTTGTTGAAATTTTTACCATATTTTATCCTCCCTTTTAAAATAATTTAATTAGTTTTTGTGTTCTTTTTTAGATTAATAATCATGTCAATTTTGATATTTTGGTTTAAATTCAAACTTGATAGATCAACATCAGGATTAATTTCAAAAACAAAAAGAATTTCTCTCAATGTAGTTCCTGATTTAAAAATTTTTGTTCCTGGTTTTTTGACACCAGAATTAATTGTGATTTTAATATTTTTATTTGTATAAGTTTGTTGTGCAATTATTTGGTTGGTAACAAACCAAATAATTGCAACCCCTAAGAGCGCTAAAATAAAAACTTTATAAAATCTTTTCATATATAAAATAGAAACAAATTCAGAAAAAGGTCTAAAACAGAAACAAAAATAAACAAAAAGTAAATTTTTTCTTATTTTTTCTGCATTATCAAACTTTTTAAAATCATAATATTTTATATAATTAAAATATGCATTCTTATTCTAAAATATATTTAAAAGGTAATGTTTTTATCTTAGTAAGTGATTTAAAAAATGTTGTTTTACAAGCAATTAAAACTCATAAACTTGATAATATTCAAGCACTTACTTTTGCATCTGCAATTGCCACATTTGCACCATTATCGAGATTACAAAAATCCAATAATAGTTCAACAAGTATAGTGATTAAATCTGAAATGGTGAAAAATTTAACTATTGAAAGTAAAAATAACGGAGATATTAGAGCTTTTTTTGATTTTGTGCCTACCACAATAGATCAATCATATTTTAGTGATTTTTCTACTGAACAATTAGTATCTTCATATGTTGGTAAAAAAGGTATCTTATCAATAGTAAACACAAATAATAAGTCAAATTATGGAGGTCAAGTCGAGTTGGTATCAGGTGATTTTATAACTGATTTAGCTCATTATTTTAATTCATCACAACAGATCAAAAGTGCAATAAAAAACAAGGTTTTTTTAGGCAAAACTTCCAAACAAAGTGTTGTTCAATCTGTTATTTTTCAACTACTTCCTAACTATCAAGAAGAAGATATAATATTTATTGAAAATATATTAAAAGATTTAAAAACACACCCTGATATTCACTCTTATTTTAATCAATATACACCTATATCAATTAAAAAATGAAGGTGAAAATGTCAATGTGTTGAAAAAGGATTTGATAATTTGTTAAAACTTCTTGATGAATCAGAGGTTGATAAAATAATAAAAAAAAATAAGCAAATTGAGATAACTTGTCAATACTGTAATCAACAAAAAACCTATAAAAAAGAAGACTGAAGACTTGCAAAAGCACCTTTTAGTTTATCTAGTGTTGAATCTTTGACTGGTGGGTATTTTGCTTCAAAAATAGTTAGTCAAGCAGGTGCTTCTTCTTTTTATAAAGGTTCCATTATTGCCTATAGTAATGAAATAAAAGAAAAATTGGGCATCGATACTTCCAAAGGTGTGGTAAATGCTCAAGTAGTTTTAGCAATGGCAAAAGCTGGTAATAAATTTTTTAAAACAAAATATTGTTTTGCATTTAGTGGAAATGCAGGACCCAAAAAATTAGATGGCGAAATTGGACAAGTTTTTGTTGCCTTAAATGATAAAGTTTGAGAATTAAAATTAAAAGGTAGCAGAAAACAAATAATACAAAAAACAACTAATTTTGCATTAAAGCAATTGCAAAAAATTCAACAATAAATTTTTGGCATTTTTATGCTTAAAAAATTAAAAAAACTTTATAATTAAATAATACTTTAATATTGAAAGAATAAAAATATGATTAAACGTGAATTATTAAAAGATACTGCTGAACTAAAAATTAGTATTTCAGCTCCTAGTGATAGATGAGAATCAGTGCTTAATAAAGCAGAAAAAAAACTGATTTCTAAAGTACAAATTAAAGGTTTTCGTAAAGGTAAAGTGCCTGTTGACAAAGCCAGAGCTTTTATTGATCCAGCAAAACTATTAGAACTAGCAATTCAGTACATTATTCCTGAATTAGAAACAGAATCTAGAACTAACATAATGGATGATGACCAAGTTATTGATGGGCCTGTTTACAATATTGCAAAAGTTAGCAAAGATGAATTAGAAATTGAGTTTTTATACCCAGTTTATCCAGAAATTAAACTTCCTGATTATAAGAAATTAAAAACTAAATATCAAGTTGATCCAGTTAGCAAAGAAGATGTTCAAGCGCAAATTGATAAACTTTTACAAACCAGAGGAACATATTCAGATGTTGATGGACCAATTGAAAAAAATGATGTCATCAACTTTGATTTTAAAGGTTTTATAGAAAATGAAGCTTTTGAAGGTGGAGAGGCATCAGATTTTGATCTTAAAATAGGATCTGGACAATTTATTCCAGGTTTTGAAGAACAATTAATTGGTCTTAAAAAAGAAGAAGAAAAAGATATTATCGTTACCTTTCCTAAAGAATATCATGTTCCTGCTTTTGCTAATAAAGAAGCTACTTTTAAAGTTAAAATCAACAAAATTAAACGTAATACACCAGCTGAGTTATCCAACAAATTTGTAGAAGATCTCAAAATTCCTAATGTAACCACCATTAGTCAACTTGAAGACTATTTAGAAGATCTCACCAAGCGTGAAAATGTTGAAAAATCTCGTGTTGAATTTTCAAGAGCTGCTATTGAAGAGCTTGGTTCACAAGTTAGCCTACCAATTTCTACTAAACTATTAGGTAATGAAATGCAAAGGCTTAGTGACACCTTCAAACAAACTTTAAAAACACAAGGATTTACCCTTGAAGAATACTTAAGAGTTACTAAATTTACTACTCAAGATATTGATGATCAAGTTAAAACAGAAGCTACCAAATTATTAAAAAATGCATTTATTTATGCCGAAATTGCTAAACAAGAAGCACTTGTGCCAACAGATGAAGAAATAAATCAATACCTTGAAAATCTTTCTAAATTATCAGGGCGTAGTATCGAAGATTTAAAAACTCATGTCTCATTGAAAGACTTACATATAGAAATTACTAATAGAAAAGTCTTAGACAAATTAATTGAGTACAATAGTAAAGCTACTAAAGAAACTAAAAGTAAATAATTTTCCTTAATTTCATATGAAAAAACCAGTTACTAAATTATCACTTTTTATTATAACTATTTTATCTTCCGTTATTGCGTCTACTATTTTTATAGCAATCATAGCAACAATTATTTATTTTTTAGTATTTAAAAGAATAGGTAGTTTTGAGGATATTAAGAAAAATATTCAAATTGTTACTGAAAGTTTAAAAGATTTTGACATAACAAAAATTAAAGGTGCTTTTGAAAAAATTAGTCAAATTGATATAAATAAATTGCAGAGTAGTCTTGATAATTTAACACCTGCTAAAATTCAAGAAATTCAAGACATTTTAAGCAAAATTCTTAAAATTGTTGAAGAACAAAAAAGTACAATTGCATCTATAAAAGTATAGGATATATACTATATTTCAAAAATAAAAAAAAGAGATTCAAAAAAATCTCTTTTTTTTATTTTTGAAGATCTTTTAATTTTTTATATTGGACTATTGCAATAATATTAGAAACTTGAAATAACACTGGTAAAATAAAACCTATTTTTGAAATTATACTTGGTAATTTCATTTGTTTAGTTCATTCTTGATATTCTAGTTTGGTTGATTTTTTTATTTCGCGATATGTTACTACTATAAAAGATTTAAGAGCTAAGTGTAAAAATAAAGAAACTAAAAATATAATAATAAACAAAACTGCTATTGCAAACATTGAATCTGTTGGAAATTTAGTGTGTTGCTGCGCAGCTATAATAACAATGATAATAGAAATAATTTTAAGTATTCAAAAAACCATTGAGATCAATATCATTTTTAGGTGATGTTTGTAAAAAAAATCTGCTTCCATATAACTAAAATACCTCGTCTTGATAATTTTACACTAAATTATTAATATATTTGATTTTTTAATTTGTTATTGTTTAAAAAATAAACAAATTTTTGCAATTATTGTTGGTTTTGACAATAAATAAATCATTCAAATTTATAGCATTAATTAACACTAGAAAAAAGAGATTTTTTGTTATTATTTTCAAAAGTATTTAAAGAGTTATTACCTACTTTTTCCAAGCAAAATAGCTATTTTTTGGTATAATTTATAATATTTATTGTAAAGGATTTGACTATGATTATTGATGAAAAAGATGAAAAAGATGTAGAAAAAAAAGACTTTACCAATAATCCTGAAGACGACGAAATTAAAGTCGTTTTTAATGAAGCAGCAAGCGATAATTCTGAAGATGATGAAGAAATTTTGCCGCAAAATCAAGATGATTTTCAACTTGAGTCACAAGTTATAGATTCAGAAAAAAATAATATTATTCCAAAACAAATTGAAGAAGAAATGAGAAATTCTTTTTTGGATTATTCAATGTCTGTTATTATTTCTCGTGCCCTTCCAGATGTTCGAGATGGTCTAAAACCAGTACACAGAAGAATTTTATACACTATGAGTGAGCTTGGTATTGTTCACAACAGTGCTTATAAAAAATCGGCTCGTATTGTAGGTGATGTTCTAGGAAAATACCACCCTCATGGTGATACCTCAGTTTATGATTCAATGGTAAGAATGGCTCAGCCTTTTTCCTTGCGCTACCCTTTAGTTGATGGTCATGGTAATTTTGGTTCTATTGATGGTGATGAAGCAGCGGCTATGCGTTATACTGAAGCTAGAATGTCTAAAATAGCTTCTTTAATGGTTGAAGGTATCAAAAAAAATACTGTTGATTTTATACCAAACTATGATGGAAGTGAACAAGAACCAAATGTTTTGCCGGTGCGCTTTCCTAACTTATTAGTTTCTGGAGTTTCTGGTATTGCTGTTGGTATGGCTACTAAAATTCCCCCACATAATTTAACCGAAGTAATAAATTCATTTATTTTGTTAGCTAAAAATAATGATATTAGTGTTGAAGAATTAGCACAAAGTCTTCCAGGTCCTGATTTTCCAACTGGAGCAACTATTTTTGGAGTCAGTGGAATTCAACAAGCTTATAAAACAGGAAGAGGCTCCTTTATTTTAAGGGCAAAAGCTAAAATTGAAACTTTTAATTCTGGCAAATCTAAAATTATTTTTTACGAAATTCCTTATGAAGTTAAAAAACCAGCTATCATTGAAAAGGTAGTCCAATTAGTCAAAGAGAAACGACTTCAAGGAATTAAAGATGTTCGTGATGAAACCAATAGGCAAGGAATTCGCGTTGTTTTTGAAATTAAAAAAGGTTTTAATCCGGAAATAATTTTAAATCAACTTTATAAGGAAACCGATTTTCAAATTAGTTATAGCATGAATATGCTAGCTATTGTAAAAGGTGAGCCAAAATTGCTTAATTTAAAAGAAATCCTTTATCAATACCTCTTACATCAAAAAGAAATTAACCTTCGCGGACTTAATTTTGATCTTGAAAAATATAAAGAAAAACTTAATGTACTCTTAGGGGTCAAAGTTGCTGTTGAAAATATAGATGAAGTTGTTAAAATCATTAAAAGTTCTTCCTCAGATGCTCAAGCTCAAGAAAAACTTGGAAAACGTTTTGATTTAAATCCTATCCAAACAAAGGCAATTGTTGACATGAGATTAGGTAGATTGACATCACTAGCAATTGAAAAATTAATGACTGAAATTGAACAAATCAAAGCAGAAATCAACAGAATTGAAGAAATAATAGCTTCTGATGAAAAATTAGTACAACTAGTTATTGATCAACACTTAGAAATTATTAATAATTTTGCTGATCCACGTCGTAGTGAAATTAATGGTGAAATTGGCAATATTATAGATGAAGATTTAATTCCTCGCAGTGATGTTATTATTAGTCTTACCGATAATAATTATGTTAAAAGAATTAATTTGGAAGAATATCGTGTTCAAAATCGTGGTGGAGTAGGTAGTTCAACATCTTCACTTTACAAAGATGACTATCTAAAAGGTATTTGATTTGCAAATACTCACACTGATTTGCTTATTATAACTTCAAAAGCAAAAATATTTAAATTAAGAACACATCAGATTCCCGATTCAACCAAACAAGGTAAAGGGATACCCTTTGTAAATCTATTACCAATTGAAAAAGATGAACAAATTTATACACTTTTAGTTTGAAATCAAGACTATGCTCACCATTTTTTAGTTACAGTTTCGCGTCTAGGTTTAATTAAAAAGACCCCACTTGAATTCTATAAAAATATCAATAAAAATGGAAAATATGCACTTAAATTAAATGAAAATGATACATTAGTTAGCGCCTTTATAGTCAAGGAAAATGAACCTTGTGAAGTTCTTATTGGAAGCTCCAGTGGTAAAGTTAATAAATTTGATTTTGATAGCATCAGATCAACAGGTCGGGTAGCTATGGGTGTCAAAGGTATTAAATTGACAAATGACGAGTTTGTCATCGGTGCTTCACATTCACTTTCTGGTGAGTATGTTTTTGCTTTGGGTCGCTTTGGTTATGGTAAAAAAACTAGTATTGATGAATACCGCCAAACTTCAAGAAATAGCAAAGGTGTTAAAACCTTAAACACAGAAAAAGCTGGTTCATTATGTTTTATTTCCATAATTAAAGGAAATGAAGAAGCACTAATTGTAACTAAAAAAGGTATCTTAATTAGAACAAGTTTACAAGATATTAATATAACTAGCAGAAATACTAAAGGTGTCAAAATTATTAATATTAAAGATAATGATGAGATTCAATCTGTGACAATTGTAGATAAATTTGAGGAGTAAAATTAGCTAAAAAGTCTATAAATTTATAGACAAAAGGAGTAACATGAGTCAAAAAAATTATTCAGCTAGTAGTATTCAAACTTTAGAAGGTTTAGAACCTGTTCGTAAAAGACCAGGAATGTACATTGGTGGTACAGGAATTCAACCTTTACACCATTTAATTTGAGAAATAGTTGACAATGCGGTTGATGAAGCATTAGCAGGTTTTGCAAACCAAATTGATGTTGTAATCACAAAAGATGGCTATGTTCAAGTTAGTGATAATGGTCGGGGAATTCCAACTGATATTCATCCAAAACATGGTGTTTCTGCAGCTGAAGTTGTGCTTACAATTTTGCACGCTGGTGGTAAATTTGATGGTAGCTCCTACAAAGTTTCCGGTGGTCTTCATGGGGTAGGTGCCTCTGTTGTCAATGCCTTAAGTAAGCATTTACAAGTTTGAATTAAAAGAGATGGTAAACTTTACTTTCAAGAATTTCGTGATGGTGGACAAAAAGTTGATAATTTAAAAGTCATTGATAGTGTTTCTGAAAATCAAACAGGAACTACTATTAAATTTATTCCCGATTTTACCATTATGGATAAAAACGAGTTTCGCCTCGATATTATTCAAGATCGCCTAAAACAAACAGCTTATTTAACTAAAGGTCTAAAATTTACTATTGATGATCAAAGAACTAATTTCCAAAAAACCTTCTTGTTTGAAGGTGGAATTTTTGACTACATCAGCGAATTATCTAAGGGCTATGAACATGTTCATGATGAAATTATTTACGTCGAAGATGAGCTTAGTCACAATGAAAATCACATCAAAGTTGAAGTAGCACTGCGCTATGTAAATGAAGACCGCAGTGAACTTTTGTCGTATACCAATAACATTTATAATCGCGAAGGCGGTACACATGAAGCTGGACTTTTTGATGCGCTTTCAAGGATTTTAAATAATTATGCTTTTGAAAATAAATTTTTCAAAAATGAAAATGAAAAATTTAGCAAAGAAGATATTAAAGATGGTTTATTTGCTGTTATTTCTATCAAGCATAGTGATCCAATTTTTGAAGGTCAAACTAAAGGAAAACTTAATAGTAAAGAAGTGCGCCAAATTACTAATAAAGTATTTTCAGAAGTTTTTGAACGCTTTTTAGTAGAAAATCCTGAACAAGCTCGAAAGATTATTGAACGTAATTTAATTTCACAAAAAGCTCGCAAAGCTGCTGAATCTGCTCGTGAAGCTGTTAAACGTAAGTCTCCTTTTGATGTTAGTTCGCTTCCTGGAAAATTAGCAGATTGCAGTGTTAAAAATGCGCAAATGGCCGAACTTTATATTGTCGAGGGTAATTCTGCAGGTGGTAGTGCTAAAATGGGACGTGATCGTCACTTTCAGGCAATTTTACCTTTAAGAGGAAAAGTTATCAATTCACAAAGAACTAATTTAGAAAAAGTGTTGAAAAATGAAGAGATTTTATCACTTATCACAGCTTTTGGAACTGGAATTGGTCCAGAATTTAATATTAATAAAGTTAGATATCACAAGATTATAATTATGACCGATGCTGACTCTGATGGTTCACACATTCGTACCTTATTATTAACATTTTTATATCGTTATTTTAGACCTTTAATTGAATATGGTCTAATTTATATAGCTCAACCTCCTTTATATAAAATTAGTGCTAATAAAAAAGTTGTTTATGCTTATTCTGATAAGCAAAAAGATGAAATTATTGCAAAAGAATTTGAAAATAATAAAGTAACTATTCAACGTTATAAAGGTTTAGGAGAAATGAATCCTGATCAATTGTGAGAAACTACCATGGATCCTACCACCCGTAAAATGTATCAAGTGCAAATTCATGATGCCTTTATTGCTTCTCAAGTTTTTGAAGCACTTATGGGTGAAGAAGTTCAACCTCGTAAAGTTTTCATTGAAGAAAATGCACGTTATGTTAAAAATTTGGATGTCTAGATTCTTATAAATAAATCAACAAAAAAACAACAGCATAATAAACCAGGACAAAAAAATTAACACTAAGGTGTTGTTTTTTTTGTCCTGGTTTAGGAGGAGGCTAACACCAAAAGTGTTAGTTTTTTTAAATTTTCAAATGCAACAAAAAGGAGAATACTAATGTCAAGACACTTTATAAAAGATGAGTTTGATATGATTTATAAAATTTACAATGAATTTGGATTAAAACAAACAATAAATTATATAAATGAAATTTCACCAAATACAAATTTTATAACCAAAAAATGTCTAGTTCGAAGAATCAAAAAAATTATTAGATATTATAATAATGGTATGCAAGATCAATTATTAGATAAAAAGGGCGTAAACAGAAAACCAGGGAGTGGCAGACCTAAAAAATCAATTGAACCCGATTGAAACGAATTTACAAAAGAAGAATTAATAGAAATAGCTAAGAGATATTACGAAATCAACAAAAATAAATCAAAATCAGGAAAACTTAGTGAAGCTAAAAAACTAAATATTCCCTACAGCAAATCTGCAAAATTTTTAATGTATGCAGACAAGCAATGGCAAAATCTAAAACTAGAGTTATAAAAGTAAAGGAGCACAAAAATGACACAATAATTAAAAAATCCTTTCTTGATAACAAAGGTAGATATGGTCACTTAAGATTGGGCACTTATATTTCTATTTGAATTTAGTATGCAAAATTAGAAAACAAAGAAGAAAGAGCGAAATTAAGAACACCAAATTCGCGTTGCCGGATATTGTTAAACGCGACTAGAATGATAAATTAAATAGAAATATTTTTGCTATTGATGTTTCATATATAAAAGCTCCCAGAATTATAAAAAGTGGTCAGACTACAGTAAAATAACTTTAGAAGATTTGAAAAAAATAATTGCAGATTATATATTTTGATACAACAACTATAGAATTCAATCGCTTTTAAATTGAAAAACACCACAGCAATATGCTGTGGTGTTAAAATAATATTAAACTGTTAACTTTTTGTCCTGGTTTATAAAGTGTTGTTTTTTGTTGTAAAACCTATAAAATTATAGGTCTTTCATTGAAACATCTTGTCTTTGTGTTGTGCTTGCTTGGAAAAGAGGTTTAGTTGAAATTTTCATAGTAGAAGATACAATGTTGGTTGGAAAGGTAATGATTTCACTGTTGAATTGAGTTACTTTTGAGTTGTATAGTCTTCTAGCAGCAGATACTTCTCTTTCTAAATAAACAGATTGTTGCATTAATTCATTATAACCTTCAATTGCTTTGAGTTCTGGATAGTTTTCAAAAGTAGCTATCAATCTTGACATAATTGAAGTGTTAAGTTGATCAATTTCCACCGAATTATTTATAGTTCTATTTCCACCATTGAAAACGTTTGAACGCAATTTAGTTACATCAACTAAAATATCTTTTTCAAAATTTTTGTAAGATTTAACTTGATCCACTAGTTTGATTAGAGTATCAGCTCTTTTTGCCAATTGTGTATCAATTGTAGATGAAGCTTGGTTAATTTCTACTTGTTGGCGAAGTAAAGAGTTTCTTTTTGCTATATAAAAAATAGGAGCCGCAAATAAAAGTAGAGTCCCAAAAAATCAAAAAACAATTTTAGCAGCTGTAGATGCTTGTGCAAAAATAATTTTATTATCTACTGCTGGTTCAAAACCTTGAGGATCTTTATATTCAGAGTTATCGTATAAATTTGCCATATTACTTCCTTGTTAATGTTTATAAAATTATATCAAAAAACCTTAAAAACATACAATTTTTACAGGCTTTTGAGGTTTTTACGAATTTTTTATTTTAGAAAAATAGGTATTTGAATGAAACTAATTCCATAGTAAACATCATAAATATTTTCTACAAATTGTTCACTTATTTTATTAGCAGCAACTTGTTTGTTATTATAGAGAGTTCTTAGTGCGAAAAAATCATATTTAGATGGAAAACTAATATAGACACTTTTTCCTATAGAATGGAAAGAGGGTTTACCAACATTAACATTGGAAGCATCATTAACTCTTTTAGTTATTAGTTCCATAGTTAAAGGTGTAAACATTTCATAGATTTCAAGTTCATCATTAGAAAATAGATTAAATTTTTTGTGTAATTCTTTATTTTCCAATTTCATTTCTTTGTGTCCAAATCTATCCTTTTTAGTGAATAAATTTTTTCCAGAATTAAATCAACTTTGTTTGTATTTTAAAGAAAATTCTATTTTTTTCTCAAGTTTTTCTATATCTATTTTAATCATTGCATTGTAGTAAAACTCTTCTCTTACTAGTTCATTTTTTTTATTTTCTATTCTTACTAATCATTCGCACTGTTCAAGAGTAGCTGGAAATTTTTGGTCGATTACAAAATCAATTTTTGCTAAAACACGATTAAATATTGCTTCAGAAGGGAGTTCGCTACCAAAAACAATGTGCTCATCTTCACTAATTCCAGGAAAATGCAGTTCTTCATCATTTTCTTCATTTTCTTCATTTTCTTCATTTTCTTCATTTTCCTCACTTTCTTCATTTTCCTCATTTTTATATTCAATTTCTGAGTCCAGCAAATTAAAACCTTGTCTATATAAATCATCAACATTTAGATTGTCGTAAATAATAGATTCAATTCTTCTTGCTAGTTTTTTTCTAAGATAATATAATGCAATTGCTATTCCTAAAAAAACAAGACTAATCAAAATAACTATAATACCACTACTAATCCCATTTCCACTAAAAGCTAATGCAAATCCAGCTATTAGAACAATTAAGAATAGAATACCAGTTCCTAAGATAGCATATAAATAATTTTCCATTTTTTTAAAATGAGGTAATTTAAAAACATCTTCTAATCTATTTTTAATAATAGGAGTTATTTTTTCTTCAAATTTATTCTTAAATTCTTCTTTTTCTTTATAATCTCTAACATTTTTAATCATATTTACTCTGTAATTATTTTTATTTATATTTGGAAATTATAACAAATAAGATTTTATTGTTTATCAAAAAGTTTAAATAAAAAATAAAATTCTTTTATTAACAAAATTCTTCTGGGAAATAAAAAAATTCTTTTTTGCTTTTAAAATAAAAAAAATTTAGTAAAATTATATTTGCAAATTCAAAAGCGGGGGGTTTGCAGAGCGGCCAAATGCGGGTGGCTGTAACCCACTTTCTTCGGATTCGGGGGTTCGAATCCCTCACCCCCCACCATTTTGCCCCATAGCCAAGTGGTAAGGCAACGGTTTTTGGTACCGTCATTCGTTAGTTCGAATCTAACTGGGGCAGCCAAATGTATAATCGCCAATCCCCAGCTTCTTATGCTGGGTTTTTTATTTACAAAAAAATAAAATCATAATTTTAAAAGAGGTAACCTGATGAAAAAGCTTGAAAAAATAACACCATGAAAACAAGATTTTGCTAAGTGATATGTTGATGTCATAACCCAAGCTGAATTAATGAGTTATGGCCCGGTCAAAGGAACAATGTATCTCAAACCAAATGGTTATGCAATTTGATCTAGTATTCAAGATGTTTTAAACTTTATATTTCAAGAACTTTCTATCAAAAATGTTTATTTTCCAAGCTTAATTCCACAATCTTTTATTGAAAAAGAAAAGCAACATGTAAAAGGATTTGCTCCTGAATTGCTCACAATTACTCACGTTGGTGAAAAAAAATTACCTGAAAATATTTATTTAAGACCAACAAGTGAAGTGTTATTTGCTGATTTTTTCAAAAAAGAGATTGCTCATAAAAATAAATTACCAATATTATTAAACCAGTGATGCCAAGTAACACGCTGAGAAAAAACTACTAATCCTTTTTTAAGAACCACAGAATTTTTATGACAAGAAGGCCACACAGTTCATGAAGATAGCTCCAAGGCGAAAAAATTTGCTAAAATTATGATTGAAAATTATAAATTTATTGTTGAAAAATTTTTAGCCATACCAGTTATAGTTGGAAAAAAGACACAAAAAGAACGTTTTGCGGGAGCCAAAACTACCTACACAATTGAAGCTATGATGAAAGATGGGCGCGCATTACAAGCAGGAACCTCACATTATTTAGGGCAAAATTTTTCCAAAAATTTCGATATTACCTTTAAAAATAAAGACAATCAACTAGAGTATGTCTATCAAACATCTTGAGGAGTCTCTACAAGACTTATAGGTGCTTTGATCATGACTCACGGTGATGATAGAGGAATTATTATTCCACCAGCAATTGCAGAATATAAAGTTGATATTTTAGCTTTTTTTGTTAATAAACACCCTAATTTGAAAAAAGCTATCCTCAAACTCTCAGATGAATTAGATGATTTTCATATCACAAACAGAGTTGATCTAAGTGACAATCAAGTAGGTTTTAAAATTGCAAACAGCGAGGTTTTAGGAACACCGGTTCGAATAGAAATTGGACCCCGTGATCTAGAAGCCAAGCAAGTAGTTGTTGTGCGTAGAGATACACTTGAGAAAAAAATAGTTCCAACTAGTCAAATAGTTAACCATCTTGAACAACTCTTTCAAGAAATCCAAGCCAACTTGTTCGAACAAGCCAAACACAGACTTACTGAAAATATTGTCTATGTAGACAATTATGAGAATTTTAAAGTCGCAATTGCTCAATCTCGTTTTGTGGTAGTTGCTTTTTCTGAAACTCAAAAGCAAGAAATCAAAATCCAAGAAGAAACAGGAGCTACCTCTAGATGTATTGTCTCAAATAAAGATTTTATTATCCCACTGCCAGCTGAAGCTAAATCACTGTTTAGTGGTAAAAAAACTAATAAATTTGTTGTTTTTGCAAAATCTTATTAATTTTTTAAATTATTAATATATAATAATACCTTGTATTAAGCAAATAAATATTGCTGATATATAAAATATTATAGTAAAGGATAAAAAATGCCAACATTTAATTTATCAACAACAGAAGAAATTTTAAGTAAAATTAAAAGCTCTAAAGCAGCAATTTTAGTTTTCCACCAACCAGGTTGTGGAATGTGTGTAATGTTTGACACAACAATTGAGGAAACAAGTGCACAATATCCAGAGCTTGATATTATTCGTTTTAATATTCGTGAAAATATTCAGTATGCTAGAGAAGAAGGAATTACCGGAACTCCAACTACATTTTTCTACAAAGATGGAAAATTAGTAGCAAAAGAAATTGGATACTTCAAAATCGAAAAAATGAGTGCTATCTTAAAAGAAAAATCAATTTTCTAATTCAGATAAACTTTTATCTAAAAAACCAACATTGTTTTAATGTTGGTTTTTCTTTTTTAGATAATATAGTAAAAACTGACTAGTTAATAAAATTATTTAATTTTTTAATAACTAAAATTATTTTATTTATAATATAAATAAAATAATAATATTATATAATTAGATTTATTTTAAGAGGTGTTTATGAGTTCTAATACAACAGAGAGATTATTAACAAATCGTATAACATCATTGGCTTTTGATGAACAAGGCAACATTATTCCTGGTCACATTGTGATTTTGGCTAATAATTGGGAAAAATTTGATATGTATTATCTAAAAACTCGTCCTGCTTATGATGAAAATTTTAAATTAGTAGAGCCTAGACCAGGTGAAATTTATTTACCAAAAACTAAAAAACAAAAATATTTTCAAAAAGTTGACAGCTATGTTGATTGTTCAGAAATATATATGTTAAATGACTATGATTTTAATACTTTAGTGCGTAAAAACAAGCGTTTTAAGTACACAGACATTGCTGATGTGGAATATTCTAATGCTATGAAAATTTTTACCCAAATTCAAAATAATCACAAAAGAGAACCAAAAGAACTTATTTATAGAAGGGTTTTATATGACAAAGAAACTAATACAGTTCAACTTGAATTGCAAGAATTCAGTCATCCTAATTTAGAACAACAAGAAAGATTTTTACATCAAGAAAAAAATTAAATTTTATAATTATATTTAAGTAAATTTTTAGTTTAATTAGCGTTTATTTTACTTTTTTTATATAAAAAAAGTCTTCATTTTCTTATCAAATGAAGACTAATGTAAAATATTATTAAGTTGAATTACTCCAATTTAAAAAACACTATGAAAGTATCTGATATTACAATAAGAAAAGGAATTTATTTAAAACCACTCACAAATAAATAGTTTGAATTTCTAACTAACGTTATTTTGTATATAACAATAAAAAAGATTAATATTAAAGAAATAACCAATAGAATAAATTATGTTTATTTTAAATTATATAAGTATATAGATATTAAGGAAATTTAAAGTAATTTTTGTAGCACGATTAAGCACTACAAAATAAATTTTAAATTATTTTATTAACTTTTTAAATAATTTATAAATGTATTAAATAAAAAGTTGGTTAAAATGATAAAAAAATGCAAGTGAAAGTCATAATTTTTAAACTATTTACAAAAATTATAATATTAAAAATATTTTTTATAACTATTGTAAATAATAAGTTATTCTTTTAAATTTTACTATGATTTTCAATTAAGTTTTACTGGTAATTTAAGGTTAAAATTTATAATAAAATATTAAACAATATACACAAAAAGGATTATTTTGTTATATAATTTAATAAAGTAGAATAAATTTAATTTTAATTGTTTAATTATAAACAAATTAAAGATAATTTATCACAATTATGGTAGTAATATAAAGGAGAAAAATGTCAAAATTAAGATATGTAAACAAAGATACTCTAATGACTAATGAGTCAGAAATGATTCGTTATTTAGATATCGATGGTAATTTACTTAAGTCAACAATTTTTGGTAAACTTGATGCTAAAAAAGATATAACTTTAAGTAAAAATGAAATCAAAAAAGCTTATGAATTTATGGTTTTATCTCGTCAACAAGACGAATATATGACACAATTACAAAGACAGGGGAGAATGTTAACATTTGCTCCTAATTTCGGTGAAGAGGCTCTTCAAGTTGCAGCTGCAATGGCAATGAAAAAAGAAGACTGATTTGTACCAGCTTTCCGTTCAAATGCTGCAATGTTGTATTTAGGTGTGCCTATGCTTAACCAAATGCAATATTGAAATGGTAGTGAAAAAGGAAATATTATTCCTGAAGGTGTAAATGTTTTACCAATTAACATTCCTATTGGAACTCAATTTTCACATGCGGCTGGAATTGCGTATGCCTCAAAATTAACAGGTAAAAATTACATATCAGTTTCATTTATTGGAAACGGTGGAACAGCTGAAGGTGAATTTTACGAAGCTCTAAATATGGCATCTATTTGAAAATGACCAGTTGTTTTCTGTGTAAACAATAACCAATGAGCAATTTCTACACCTAATAAATATGAAAATGCTGCACCAACAATTGCTGCAAAAGCTTTAGCTGCGGGTATTCCAGGTGTTAGAGTTGATGGAAATGATTTATTAGCTTCATATGAAGTTATGAAAGAAGCGGCTGAATACGCTCGTTCTGGAAATGGACCAGTTTTAGTTGAGTTTGTAACCTGAAGACAAGGTGTTCATACTTCTTCTGATAACCCAAGAATTTATCGTACACTTGAAGAAGAACAAGAAAAAGAAAAATGAGAACCAATGCACCGTATTGAGAAATACATGTATGATAATGGAATTATTACTCCAAGTGATAAAGAAAAAATTACTGCAGATGCAAAAGAAGTAGTTAAAGCTACATATGAAAAATCATTACAACTTGGTCTTGATTCAACAATTGATGAAATTTTTGATCATACCTATGCAGAATTAACTCCTGAATTAAGAGAACAAAAAGAAGAAGCAATTGAATTTTTCTCAAAGGTAGGTAAATAATGTCAGCAAACGATAAAATCGCTTTAAATAACATTGGTGCTGTTACAAATGCACTAGATTTAATGATGGAAAAAGATCCACGTGTTGTTTTATGAGGAGAAGATGCCGGATTTGAAGGTGGTGTCTTTAGAGCAACAGAAGGTCTACAAAAAAAATATGGAATTGAACGTGCTTGAGATGCACCAATTGCAGAAGCTAGTATTTGTGGGGTAGCAGTAGGAGCTGCTATTGCAGGTCTTCGCCCAGTTATTGAAATGCAATTTCAAGGTTTTTCATACCCAGCATTTCAACAATTATTTACACACGCTGCTCGTTATCGTAACCGTAGCCGTAGTAGATTTACAGTACCTATGGTTTTAAGAATGCCAATGGCAGGAGATGTGCGTGCCCTTGAGCACCACTCAGAAGCAATTGAGGCTATGTTTGCCCATGTTCCAGGACTTAAGGTAGTTATGCCTTCTACACCTTATGATACAAAAGGTCTTTTGATTGCAGCTATTAATGATCCAGATCCAGTTGTTTTCTTAGAACCAAAAAAAATATACCGTTCATTTAAACAAGAAATTCCTGCAGGAATTTATGAAGTGGAAATCGGAAAAGCAAACGTTATTAAAGAAGGTCAAGATTTAACAATTGTTACTTATGGAGCACAAGTTCATGAAACAATTGCAGCAATTAGAGATGAAGCACTAGCAGATGTTGACATTGAATTGATTGATTTAAGAACAATTAAACCTGTTGATACCGAAACAATTATCAACTCTGTTAAGAAAACCGGAAGAATCCTTATTATTCACGAAGCTGTTAAATCTTTTTCAGTTTCAGCTGAAATAATTGCTCGTGTTAATGAAAAAGCATTTGATTATTTAAATTCAGCACCAGCACGTCTTACTGGATATGATATCACTGTTCCTTTAGCAAAAGGTGAAAATTTCCACAAAATCAGTAAGGAAAAAATTATTGCTAAAGTTAAAGAAATGATGGAAAACTAGGAATAAAAATGAGTAAAATATTTGCCACTCCAGTAGCTAAAAGGTTGATAAAAGAACACAATTTAAATATTGATGAAATTCCTTTTAGTAAATCTCGAATTGAAAAAGAAGATGTTGAAAAATACATTGAAAGTTTAAAAAGTGCACCAACTCCAAGTGCACCTGCAAGCACTCCAAGTGTAGCATCAGCTCCAACACCAACTCCAGCTCCTGTTGCAAAACCAGTTGCCACTTTAGATGGTCGTCGTGAAAAAATTGCACCAATTAGAAAAGCAATCGCTCGTGCAATGCGTACTTCATGAGAATCAGTTGCTTATGTTAATTTAGTTAATGAAATTGATATGAGTGCCCTTTGAAATTTAAGAAAATCTATCTTAGATGATGTCTTAAAGTCTTCTGGAGTTAAATTAACTTTTCTACCTTTTATAGCAAAAGCAATCCTAATTGCTTTACAAGAATTTCCAATTATTGCAGCTAAATATGATGAAGCTAGCCAAGAAATTGTCTACCCAGCAACTATTAATTTAGGATTTGCAGTTGACACTGAAGCTGGACTAATGGTGCCAGTAATAAAAGATGCCCAAAGTCTTTCAATGATTGAAATTGCCAAAGAAATTTCCCGTCTTGCAATTGCAGCTCGTGATCGTAAAATTAAACCAACAGAAATGCAAGGTGGTTCCTTTACCATTACCAATTATGGTTCAGTAGGTGCCCTTTACGGAGTTCCAGTTATTAACTACCCAGAAATGGGAATCGCCGGAGTTGGTGCTATCATTGACAAAGCGATAGTAAAAAATGGTCAAATCGTGCCAGGAAAAATTATGCACTTAACAGTAGCTGCTGATCACCGTTGAATTGATGGCGCTACAATTGGTCGTTTTGCTGCAAGAGTTAAAGAATTATTAGAAAAACCAGAAGTATTAGGAATTTTATAATGTATAAATTTAAATTTGCCGATATTGGAGAAGGGCTTCACGAAGGAGTCGTTGCTGAAATATACAAAAAAGAAGGTGACCAAGTCAACGAAGGTGATTCGCTATTCTCTGTTGAAACAGATAAAATAACCTCTGATATTCCTTCACCAACAACTGGAAAAATTGTCAAAGTACTTATGAATCAAGGTGATACAATCCATGTTGGTCAAGAAATTTACTACATTGATGATGGTAGCGGTGATATAGCTGAAGAGCCAAGCGCAGCTGCGCCTGCTCCAAAACCAGCAGAGCCTGCCGAAGAAGGTGGTGGTGCAAGTGTTGTTGGTGAAGTTAAAGTAAGTAATGAATTATTAAGTTTTGATTTTGGTAGCAAAAAATCTACCTCAACAGCTAAACCAACACCAGCACCTGTTGCAGCTCCAAGTGTAGCTGATCAAACACCTAAAACAACTAGTTTGGAAAAAGGGAAACTATACAGTGGTGCTATTGAATCTGAATTTGATGTCATTGTTGTTGGATCTGGGCCTGGAGGTTATTTAGCAGCAGCTGAAGCGGGAGCTAAAGGTTTAAAAACTGCTATTGTTGAGAAGGAATTTTGAGGTGGAGTTTGCCTCAACGTTGGATGTATTCCTACCAAAGCGATGTTAAAAACAGCTGAAGTTCATGACTACATTAGCCACGCTCATGACTATGGTTTTGAAGGTAAATCTTCTTTAAAAATTAGTTGAGAAAAAATGCATGAGCGTAAACGTGGAGTTGTTGAAAAACTAGTTGGTGGAGTCAAAGGTATCGTTCGTGGTGCCAAAGCTGTCTCACTCGAAGGTGAAGCTAAATTTGTTGGCGCACGTGAAGTTGAAGTCAATGGCAAAGTTTACCGTGGAAAAAATATTATCTTAGCAACTGGTTCTCAAGATCGCAAAATTGATCTTCCTGGATTTGAAGAAGGTTATAAAGATGGCGTTGTTTTAACTTCCAAAGAAGCTATTAATCTTGAAAAACAACCAAAATCACTAGTTATTGTTGGTGGTGGAGTTATTGGCGTTGAGTTTGCACAAATTTTTGCCTCTGCTGGTACTAAAGTTACCATTATTCAAAACTTGCCAGTTATTTTAGCAAACTTAGATGAAGAAATTTCGAAAGAAATTACCAAAAAACTTACCGACATGGGTGTTGAAATTATTGCCAATGCCACAACTTTAGCCTATGAATCTAATGGAAAAGTGCGCTACGAAGTTGCAGGTAAACAAGAAGTGATTTCTGGAGACAAAGTTTTAGTTAGCGTTGGTAGAGTTCCAAATTCACAAGGTCTTGCAGAAGTTGGTATCAAACTTGGACAACGTGGTGAAGTAGAAACAAATGACTACTGCCAAACCAATATTGAAGGAGTCTACGCAATTGGTGATGTTAATGCAAAATCAATGCTAGCTCACGTGGCTTACCGTCATGCTATTGTCGCAGTTTCACACATTAGTGGAACACCTGAAAAATATTCATCTAAAACTGTTCCAGCTTGCATCTACACCCACCCTGAAATTGCCTCAGTTGGTTTAACTGAAAAACAAGCAAAAGAACAAGGTTATGATTTTGTTGTTGGAAAAATGTCTTTTGGACATATTGGAAAAGCAATTGCAGGTGGAAGCACACAAGGTTTTGCTAAACTAATAGTGGATAAAAAACATGGTGAAATCATTGGAGCTCACATTGTTGGTCCAGTAGCAACTGATTTAATTAGTGAACTCATTGTTGCTATTGATTTAGAAACTACTATTTACGAAATTGCCTCTGCAATTCACCCACACCCTACTTTTAGTGAAGTTATTTGAGAAGCAGCCCGTAATGCGGCTTCCAAATTAGCAAAATTTAAAAAATAAAAAAAAGAAAAACTAGGAAGTTGCTTCCTAGTTTTTTGTCTACAAACATATTAAAATGTAGAAAAATGAACAACTTTTAAAAGTTGTTCATTTTTATTTTTATAAAAAAGAGCGAATGAAAAAGGCCAAATTGGTTTTTAAATTATGCCAAAATTTTATCCAGCATTTGGCATAATTTTATCCAGCATTGATATTTTTTCAAACAACTTTTCAGATTCAATTGCTTTTTTTAGATCAAAATCAGGAGTTTTTTCATCTAGTTTTTCTAAAATTATTTTTATTTTTTTATAATATGGACTATTTTTAAACTCTGGATTTTCTTTTACTTCTTTAATAGTTTCATTTACTAATTCACGGAAATTTGGAATATTTTTGGTTATTTCTTTTAAGTTCTCAAATGATTTGATATCATCTATTGAATCCAAAGTTATTTCCCTACAAGATACCAAAGCAATTGGCAGAGCTAATGGAATTATTGATGACAATAAAATTTTATTTCGTTTTTTCATAATAAAATTTATTATATCAACAAAAAAAGGACTTTGGTGAAAATATTTAAAAAATCAAACTTTTTTGTTCAATTTTGCTATAAAAATGAAAGTCTTTTAAATATTTTAAGATTGTCTTTTTGTTAAAGTTTAATATATCGTGGACTGCAATTTAAGCAAAATATATTTGCTAAATAATAAAATTTATTTTTTATTTTCCACTATACTTTTTATTTCTTGAATATCTTTATTATTAAAAAGATAAAAAGTTGAGAGATAATTAGTAAGAGTTTGGTTAAGTAGTGTATAAGGTTTTACTGATGCAAAAATACCAATATATTTACCATTATAAATTAAAGGAGAACCAACATATCAACTGTTTTTAGTAGCACTATTAGTTATAAAGCTAATACTAGTTTTATTTTTATTAGCTATCGAATCAGGTCTATAATCTAAGAGATTATCCTTGCTATATACAACTTGATTGTTAATTGTTCTTTCATGAGAAGGCGTGAATGAGCTTAGTAAATTACCTTGCAAAATAGGAGTATCAACTTCTGATTGAATTGAATTTAATATAGAATTTTTTTCAGAAGGTAATTTTCTTTGATTTACTTCAGTAGTATTAGTTATTTTAAAAATTGTATAATTTGTATTAGCAAATACAATTTTTAATTTACCTTTTAAAGTAAAATTGAATTTATTTTGATATTTTTTTAGAGTTTTTGGAACAAATTTAAAAGAGCTTTGAAATTGGAGTTCTTGAATTGTATTATCTAAATTAGTATCAAAAAAATAGGATGTCAAAAAGAAAAAATCATTACTATTTTGTTTTAAAAATGAGGAAACAAAACTAGTTGTACTTTGATTTAAAGTTGTGTTTAAAATTCCATCATTTTGGTCTTCATTATAAGCCGATCTATAACTTTGTTCACAAGATATTAATGTAATTGGTAAGACTAATGTTAAAGGTAAAACTAGTTTAATTTTTTTATTTTTTATCATATTTATTTTTTAATTACCTCTTATTTTATTTGTTTTATTACTGTTAATTTGTAATATTTTGTTGAACCACTTTTTTGATGTATTGTGTATAAATTTATACACTTTTTGGAAATTAATTCAGTAAATTAGATGTTGATTTTTTGTACATATAATAAGTAATTAATATATGTAAAAATAGGGTAATTACTGTTGATATTAATCATACTGTTGCTATTGCAGAAAAAATGTCAAGATAAGTAATTTGATCAAAAAAGTTAGGCACAAATCCAAATATTAGTTTTATAGTAGGTAATAAAATAATTGTGGTTAGCAAAAATGAAATAATAGAAATTGCTATGATACCTAAGATATTATAAAATAAAGTTTGTATTGTACTTGATCCTAGTGATTTTAAAATCCCAAATTCCTTGCGTTTTGCATTATTTACAGTTTTAGAATAGGTAACTAAAAATATAATTAGAATAGCATTAAAAACAGCATAGACTATTAAAGTTGCGTTGCTGGTTGCTATTGATATATCCAACTGAAGATCATAATTTAAAAGTGGAAATTTTAAAATTTGCAATTTTCCATAAGACCCGTCATCGCTGCTAAATTCTGCTAAATCATTAGGATTGGTAATTTTTGGATCAAAGTATATTGTCAATTCCTGTGAATTATCTAAATAAATATCCTTAATTTTAGGATGATATTTAAATTCTTCTTGATCCGAATTATAAACACCGACAACATTTACTGATCTATTTAGCAAATTATTAGTAAATGTTTGTCAATATTCTGAAAATAAGAAAATATTGTCCTTATTTTTTGTATCAAAAAGTTGAGGAGCTTTTTTATACAAAGCTTCAGAAATAATAATTTCTCTTGTATTTTGTGGTTTTCTACCCAATTTTAATTCTATATCTTGGATATTTGCATTATTTTTAATATTATAAAAATTGAGCCCATTTGAAACTTTTTGATTGATATTAGTTTGCAAATCATTGTCTTTAACAACTGAGTCATCAATTATTGCTATCTGATTAAATAATGAATTATGTTCTTCTAATATTGTTAATTGTTGTTTTTGAATATCATCAAGAACATCTCTTCTAATAATGATTTCGTTAAAAACGGAATCAGTATCAAAAACAGCAACAATTCTTAACTCCTTGTTAATTGCGCTTAATTTTTCAATGATTTTAGATGGTATTTTGGATTGTTCATTTATCAAATTATCTAAAATATAAGGTTGTAAAAGCAAACTACTCCCAATAGGATTTCCTAATTTAAGTCTTTCTATTAAAGATTGTGAAACTATAACTTCATCATCACTTTTTATGATTTCACCTTTTAATTTATTGCGATTTAAAATTCTTTTTTGAAAAAACTCACTACTATCGATTAGCTGAGGCGATACTGAGACAGTCTCTAATTGGTTTGTATTATTATTTTTAACAGTTGCTTGTAACAAATTTGAAATCTTTGGTAATTCTTTAAAAATATGAACAACTTTTTTATTTTGACTTATTTTTTCAATTTCACTTTGACTAAAATTTTCCTGATTTTCTTTTTGAACTATAAGTGTGTCTTTGTTTTGTTGTAAAATAGTTTGCTGTGCTTTATTGTAAGTATAAGTGTTAAAAGTAAGAACTAATGATGTTGCAAAAAGTGTGATAATAAAACTAAATATTACCATGATTAGTTGCACAATCTTTTTTGTAAAGTCAGATTTTAAAACTTGTGATGCAATTTTTAGCTTGTTAACAAAATTGTATTGTGGACTTTGCTCGAGTGGTAAATTTTCTAGACCACTTCCTTTATTTAAAGTCCTATTTGAAACAAAATCTTCTATAGTAATGTTTTGATTATTTTCAATGTTGACAATTTTATCAGAAAATTTTTGTGCAAGCTGCTTGCTGTGAGTGACTACTACAATTGTTTTAAACTGTGATAATTTTTTTAATTCTTCAAAAACTAGCTCGGAATTTTCTTCATCTAGATTTCCAGTTGGCTCATCTAACAAAATAAAGTCGGCATCTCTGTTGATAGCTCTTAAAATAGAAACCCTTTGTTTTTCACCACCCGAGATCACATTGGCTTTACTCTGAATGACAGAATTTTCAATATTTAAAAAATTTGCTTGTTTTTCTAAAAGCTCTCCGTCAAACTGTTTGCCTATGATGCCGTTTGCAACTTTTATATTTTCAAGCACACTTAAATTTTCAAAAAGATTAAAATTTTGAAAAACAACATCTAATTTTGGTTTTGCTATAAGTTGTTTCTTGTTATCAAAAAATTCAATTTTTCCAGAATCAAATTTGGAAAAATTGGCAATCATGTGCAAAAGTGTTGTTTTTCCTAGACCAGACTCACCAATTATACTTGTTAATTTGTTAGAAGGTATTTCTAAATTAAAATCTTTAAATAAAATTCTTTTGCTTCTCTTATTTTTAAAACTTTTGTTTAAATTAGTTATTTTAATCATGTTTTAGGGAAATCATTCAATTATTTTTTAAAAATAGCTTTGATTGCATCAATATCACTTTGAGTAAATAAATAAAAATCGGTGATGTTAATTCTTTTGCTATCTTTTTCTTCATTTTTATAGGATTTTAATATACCTACATATCAATTTTTGTAAATTAGTGGTGCTCCAAAAAAGCGATCATTAATTTTGCCTTTGTTTTCAAAGGATATTTGAGAATCAGTTTTTTCTAAAAGTTTAGATTTTGATATACTATTAGAGACAAAAAATTCAGGAAAAAATAACTCAGGTAGTTCACTATAGTCAAAAATTGGAGCAAAACCAAATAATAATTTTTCATCAATTTTTTCATTTGTTGGTAAGGTGTTAAAATTTTTCAGTGTTGCATTTTTGTTTTTAAAAGTTGAAGACAAAGATTTTTTATCTTGAGTTATTTTTTGAGCAGTTAATGAAAAAATACTATAATTATCGGTAGATTTTTCTATTTGTATTTTTCCTTCTACCAATAAATTATATGTTACTTGGATAGATGGAACATCGCCGTGACTTTTAAATCTAATTTTTGTTTCTTTATTTAGGTTAGAAGCATCAATTTTTCCAGATGTTATAAAAATAAATTTGTCTTCTAGTTTTCCAAGAAAAAGAGAAACAAATGTTTGTTTTTCATCAACAAAAGTCATGTTTAGCACACCTTCATTTGTTTGTTTATCTAAATAGTCCAAAGATGATTTAAAACCACAAGATACAACTACTAAAGGTGCAATAGCGGTTGCTGATAGTATAAGATTTTTTATTTTTAGTTTCATAATGTCTCCAATTTTGCTTTATTTTAAAAGGTGAGAAGTAGCTTTTTTGTATATAAAATATGTTATTATGCTGTGGAAGAAAAGGGTTATTGTTGTTGAAATAAACCATGATAAGAACAAAGCGCTAACTACGACTTTATAATCAATATTTATTTCAATTGGACTAAAAATATTGAACATAGGTTTGATCGAAGGTAGTAAAATGAGGGCTGTTAACATCAGAGAAATCAGCGAAATTACTATAATATTTAACAAGTTATAAACTATAGTTTGTAACCTACTAGCAGCTAGTGCTTTTAAAATTCCAAATTCTTTGCGCTTTGCATTGTTAGTAGTTTTTGAATATGTTAGTAAAAAGATTGTCAAAATTAGATTTAATAGTATAAAAATAATATAAGTTGTTTTATCAAAAATTTGAGTGCTTTCAGCAATACCTCTTGCAAATGAGGAATCTGGGTATTGACTAATGTTGAATTCACCATAAGGATTTTTACCTTTAGGATTGTATCGGAAAACTTCCAAGTGTTCGAGTTCTAATTTATCATGTTTTAGGTAAATTCCTAGTTTGGTGGCAGAATTTAAATGATTTTCTATTAAACTAGGGTGATATTTAAATTCTAATTCATCTGATTTATAAACACCTACCACACCTACTTGTTGGTTTGAAAAAGCGGTTTCCAAATAATTTGGTTCTAAAAAAACTCTATATTTGTTAGGTATTGCAAAAAAATCGGGTTTTTTTTCATAAAGGGCACTTGAAATAATGATTTCATTAGGCTTTTGAGGTTTTTTACCCAAAATTATATCTACATTTTCTAATAAACTGTTGTTTTTAGCATCAAAATTAAGATTAGTTTCTATTTTTTCATTTATAGGATCTTCTGAAGGTCTTTGTCTTTGATCAAACTTGATTTTATTGTATAAAAAACCTTCTTTTGACAACAAATTCAACACTTTTGATTCAATATTTTTGGCTACAACATCTCTAATAAAAATGTGGCTTTTAGTACTGTTGGGATCACTCAAACCAACAATTTTTAACTTAGGTGCTATTTGATTAATTTGGTTATTGATTTTTTCATTGTTGATATTAACAAACCTATTAAAAATTGGTGATAATAAAATTTCTTCTCCAATAGGATTTTCAAGACCTAGTTGATCTGCAATTTCTTTGGAAATGATAATTTCATTGTCATTTTTTATAGTTTGTCCTTCTATTAAAAATGAATCTTTAATTCTTTTTTCAAAGAAATTGCTCTTGTCAATGAGCAAAACTGAAGATTTATCTAAAGTGTTGACAACTTCATTAGTTTTATCAGATTTAATATCAAAAGCATCTGGTAATATATCAGTTATTAAAAAAGTGTGGACAACATCTGGATTAGTATTAATTTTATCTATATCTTCTTTAGTAAAATTGCTATTTCTTAATTTTCTAATTATTAGCAAATCTTGGTTATAAAGAGTTATTGATTGTGCTAAACTTGTAGTAATTTTGTTATTAATTGTATAAAAAGTGGAGGTAGCAAAAAGGGTAAGAATAAAAGTTGAAATAATTAAAAATAACTGGAAAAATTTTCTCTTAAAATCTGATTTGACAAATTTTCTTGATATAGTTATTTTATTTCAAAAAGATGTTTTGTATTTTTGTGGCAGTTTTAAATTATTGTCATAAGTCAAATCCACAGAGTTTTGCTGTTCTAAATCTTCAACTTCTATTTCAAAATTTTGTTTAATATTAATTATTTTATTTGCAAAATTTTGTGCAAGTTGCTTGTTGTGAGTAACAACGACAATTGTTTTAAATTGCGATAATTTTTTTAATTCTTCAAAAATAAGTTGAGAATTTTTTTCATCTAAATTACCAGTGGGCTCATCTAACAAAATAAAGTCGGCATCTCTGTTGATAGCTCTTAAAATAGAAACCCTCTGTTTTTCGCCACCTGATATTATACTAGCTCTACTTTGGATGACAGAATCTTTAATATTTAAAAAATTTGCTTGTTTTTCTAAAAGCGCTCTATCAAACTGTTTGCCTATGATACCATTTGCAACTTGTATATTTTCAAAGACATTTAGGTTTTCAAAAAGATTGAAATTTTGAAAAACAACGTCTAATTTTGGCTTTTCTATAAGTTGTTTGTTGTTGTCAAAAAATTCAATTTTTCCAGAATCAAATTTGGAAAAATTGGCAATCATGTGCAAAAGTGTTGTTTTTCCTACACCAGATTTACCTACAATACATGTGAGTTTGTTGGTAGGAATTTCTAAATTCAGGTTTTGAAACAATATTCTTTTTGCTTTTTTAGAATTTAATGTTTTATTTAAATTACTAATGACTATCACTTGCCCTCAATTATTTTAGAAATAACAAAATCTTGTTTTACAAAAATTCATAAATATAATAATAAAATTTACAATTAATACTCAAAAAGTTGTTTATTTTTATTGCTAGTTTCAATTTTTTATGTATCCAAAACCACTAGCTTCTATTTCTGCAAGAATTTCTGGTTGTTTAAGTTTGTTATAAGTTGATCAGTATACTCATAAAAAATATGGAAAAACAAATATAAAAATAAATATTGAAAAACCTGGAATAATGGAAAAACCTGCTAATAGTTTTAGTGTAATTCATTTACCTTGTTTAGACATTAATGTCTTGCTGTTTTTAGCAAAAATTTCTAAATTTTTTAGTGCCATGGATGAAACAATTAATATACCAATAGCTACAATTGTAGATGCTAGTCAAAAAAGAGAAAATTTAGAAAAAATTGTACCAGCGACATAACTACTTTTATCGTTAATTGAAGCAAGAGATACTCAAATTAGTGTTCCTATTGCTAGAAATAGGCTAAAAATTACAAGAATAAAATTAATGATGGAATATGATTTGGTGTTGCTAACTAAGTTGTTCATTTTTTCTCCCTTAAATGTTTTATCTAGTTATTTTGTGTTTTTGAATTTTATATATAGAATAAATATATGTTAGTGTTGTTAAAACGAAAATAGTTATGATTATGTAATCTCCAACAATAGGTAATCAGCTAACTAAAATCCCTATTAAAAATAAGATAGTTGAAATAATTGATAGTATAAATACTATAGTAAAAGATTGCTTACTTTTATTTAATTTAGATAATTTTATTGTTAAGTATATCGAAATTGCAAACATTATTATAAATATAATTACTTTAATAATGCTTGGTAAAAAACCTACAAATGATGTTAAAATTATA
Organism: Mesomycoplasma conjunctivae; assembly: GCF_000026765.1. NCBI lineage: Bacteria > Bacillati > Mycoplasmatota > Mycoplasmoidales > Metamycoplasmataceae > Mesomycoplasma > Mesomycoplasma conjunctivae. Next base: position 79,108 of record NC_012806.1, read on the forward strand.
AAACCATTGTAAACAAGTGCTATATCTATGATAGCAACAATAAAATTAATAATTAAAAATATGAAATTAATTATTAGTCAGTTACGTATTGAATTAATTTTTGACATTTATGACTCCTAAAATATTTGTATTTTAATAAATATTGTAACGTTTTATTTATTGATATTGTCAATTATTTGATTTGTAAATAAGTTGAAAAAAGAAGTTAATTTTCCTTGGACGACTTCCTTGCCTTTGTACACCCCAACAATCTTATTTTTATAAAACAAAGGCGAGCCTGAAGAGCCATCATTAAAATCTATATTTTCAACATAAAGTTTATCATTTATACTATTAATTTTTTTATCTTTTGTGTATAAAAATAAAGGAATTTGCTTAGGTGTAAAATCAGATTGCAAGATAGTAACAAAACCCAAACTAAATAATTTATCATGTAAATTACTATTATGATTAAGCGCTTTTAATTCAATATTAGAAAAATTTTTATTTAAAAAATTTTTAATTTTAAAAATTAAAATATCATTTTTCTTATCATTAAAAATAATCTCTACAAAGACATTGTTTAAATTAAATATTTGATCTGTAGAATATTGTCTAACAACAATATTTAAACAACCTAAAGTATTAACTCTTTTAAATGAATGAGAAGTTGTTATAAATTTGACAAAATCCCCATCTTGAATAATAGTACCATTAAATTGAGATATACTAATATTATTTTTAGATTGAATTTGAAATCCAAAGACACTTTTTGGCCAGTTCTACATTAGAAAAATTAGCGACAACATTATTGCTGCACGAGACAATAATAAAAGGTGCAACTATATTTAATGAAAAGGTAATTTTCTTTAAATAACGTAAAACAAATTTCATCTTAATATTATTATATCATTATAATAGAAATTATTAAAAATATAGTTTTGCCTTAGTTTAATTTTAAACAATTTATTTATATATAGCTCCCTATATTGTTTTAGTTTGATTAAGAATTACTAAAATTTTTAGGTTCTTTAAAAATATATTATAAAGTTATATTTGAATGAGACAATTTAAATTAATAGAGGTGTGCATGTCTCAATTAAACTTTAAACTTTTACGAGGCTCGAGTTTGATTATGAACTGATAATATTAATTTGTCTTTGATTATTTATTTCTTTCATTTTATATTAGGAATATCACAATTTTCGAATAATATATTAAATTTTAGTTGATTCATTATGTGTTTTTTGTTAAATAGATTGAAGTTAATTTATTTTGAAGCCTATCCCTTAGTAAATCACTAATCTATCAAAATCATCTATTACTAAATATTAAAATTATGACTAAATATTCTCTAGCTGGATAGTTTTATTATTGATAAAATTTTTATTTGATACTTAATAACAAAACAACAAATTTATAAAGCATTTTTAGATTTTTATACAATAGATTGTACATTAAACTATAAATTTAATAATTAGCACTTTTTATACTAACAAAAGATTTAAAAATTTATCTCTTGAATAATAGGAAGAGATACAAAATTTTAAACAATGAGAGGTAATCATTTATGAAAATAATTAAATTAGTTAAAAATCCAAAAGTTTTCTTTTATTCAATCTTACTGCTCTTGCTAGCATAACAACCGCAACATTTTTACCAGCTACTTCAAATATACAATAAAGTCAAATTCAAAAAGAAAAAGTTTTAGATCAAAACATTATATCAAACCCGGAATTGCTAAAAAATACATTAATTAAAATTGTTTTTGAAAAAAGAACAGATCTTAAAAGTCAAGTAACAATACTTTTACCTAAGATTATTCAAGATAAATCACTCCAGTTTACTGATGAACAATTAGATAAGATGACAAATGAAATTATCTTGTTAGCAAAACAGCAATTTAAAGATGCAAAATCACTAGATCAAGCTTGATACCATTGAATTCCAATGGCAGCAGCAAAAGTGTTTTACTGAGCATTAGAATTTGTAGAGGGTGTATTAAAGGTGGTTGATCAAATTAGAGAAGTACTCTATCAGATTTCCCCAATGTTAAAAGATGTTTATGATTTGGCATACAACCCAACAGATATTGAATCAAAACTAAATTTATTTTTAAAGTTTGTATCATATGCTAATACTGGAAAAATTGATGAAGGAATGAAATTTATTTTAGAAAACGGGTATGATATTTTCAATTCAATAGTTACTGACAATTGAAAAAGTATTGTTGAATCAATATTGTTTGAGGCAGGGCGTCATGTTACAAATGAACTAGCGAAATCATTAGTAAATGTTTTAACTTCTACTGTTTCTAATTGAAAGTTAAAAACTTACGCTTCTTATCTTTATTGAAAAGATTTATACGAAAATCATTAATTTTAAAAAACAAAAATAAGTGCCTGTTGGCACTTTTTTTGTTGAACTTTTTTAAAAGATCAAGGCTTTGTTTTAAAAACTTATAAATTTTTAGCTTTTAATGCCAAGTAGTTTTTCTGTTTTTTTAATGATTTTAATATTTTCTTTTCATTTTTGAGAACGTGTAAAAAGCCCCAAAAGCTTCAAATTCTTCTTCATTTAATCTTTTCAAGGTTGTTTGTAATTTCTCAATTTTAGACTTATCTTTAAATTGATTTTTGTTGTCAATATACTTAATAGAATTTTCAACATTTTCAGATAGTGAAGATATTTTGACTAAATTTCTTAATTGTTGAGAAGATGTAATTTGTTTTAATGAAGTAGGTATGCTATTTTTTCGCTATAAGATACCAAAAAAATTAGTAAAGTTGCTGGTAAAATGGAGGATAATATAATTAATCCTTTCTTTTTTGTCATAAAATTTAATTTGTCAAAAAAATGTTTTTTTGCAATTTAGCTTGCAGATGATTGTAAATATTTTTTTGTCTAAATTGTCAATTAATTTATTTGTTTATTTACTAAAATATCTTCATTTTTATAGCTAATTTGATAAGAATCATTTACATTTATTTGCTTAGTAATTATGAATTTTGCAATTTTAGTTTCAAGATTTTGCTTAATAAAGCGCTTAATTGGTCGTGCTCCATAATTTTGGTCATATGCTGATTGTAAAATTCATTTTTTGATGCTATTATCAAAGTTAATCATGATGTTGTTTTCTTGAATCCGTAAAGCTAGTTTTGCTAACTCTAGGTCAATAATTTGTTCAACTACTTGCTTAGATAGCTTGTTAAATGTAACTATTTCATCAATTCTGTTGATAAATTCAGGTTTAAAAAATTGCAATAATTCCTTCTTAATTGTTTGTTCATCTAATTTTTGGTTAGCTAAAATTTTTTGAGCTGCAATGTTAGAAGTCATGATAATGATAGTATTTTTAAAATTGATTTTTTTCCCTTTGGAATCAGTGAGCCAACCACTATCTAAAATTTGTAACAAAATATTAATAACATCTGGGTGTGCTTTTTCTATTTCATCTAGTAGCACTATTGAATAGGGATTAAGTCGCACTTTTTCAGTTAAGATCCCACCTTGTTCAAATCCTATATAACCTGGAGGTGCCCCTATTAGTTTAGAAACACTATGTTTTTCCATAAATTCTGACATATCTAACCTAATAATTTGTTCTGAATTGTCAAAGATTTGCTTTGCTAAAGATCTAGCTAATTCGGTTTTACCAACACCAGTTGGACCTAAAAATAAAAAGGATCCTATTGGTCGATTGATATCATTGATGTTAGCTTTAAAACGTAGAATAGCATCGCTGACCAAGCTAATAGCAAGATCTTGACCTCTTACTTCTTGCTTAATTCTTGATTCTAGATGTAATAGTTTTTCAGCTTCATCCTCTATGAGTTTTTCAAGTGGAATTTTTGTCATTTTTGCTACCACAGCAGCAATTTCGTTTTGGTCAACAATGTCATTTACCAAACTTGACTTATTTTCCTTTAATTTTTGTAATTGTGTTTCAAGGCTTGGTATTTGTAAATACTTGATTTTTGAAGCATTTTGGTACTCACCATTGGCAATTTGTTGATTTAATAAGTTTTTTAAATCATCAATTTGTTGGGCGATATGCCCGCTTTCTTCAGCACGTTGTTTTTCTTGACTTCAAAGTGATTGAAGTTTATTAATTTCTTGCTCAAGTTGGCTAATTTGCTGATTTATTGCTTCAATTTTGGGCAAATTAGCCTCATTTTCTAAAGATATTTTCTCCATTTTTAAGTATGTGAGTTTTTGAATTTTTTTCTCTAGTTCTTCGGGTTGGAAGTTCATTTGCACCTTAATATTTGCGCAAGCTTCATCAATGAGATCAATAGCTTTATCTGGCAAGAAACGATCATTGATAAATCTATTTGATAATTTGACAGCAGCTATGAGGGCATCATCGGTAATTTTGACTTTGTGAAAGTTTTCAAAACGCTCTTTAATTCCGCGTAAAATTGTAATGGCATCACTAGTAGAGGGCTCTTCAATTATTACTTTTTGCATGCGGCGTTCGAGAGCACTATCTTTTTCAATATAAAGGCGATATTCATTGTTGGTGGTAGCTCCAATTAATTTAATTTGCCCCCGTGCCATTGCTGGTTTTAAAATATTGGCAAAATCCATTGAATCTGTACCTGAAGAGCCGGTACCTATTAATAAGTGAATTTCATCAACAAAAATAATTACTTCATCTTTGTTGGCTTCTACCTCTTTTAAAATTTCCTTAATCCGTTTTTCAAATTCACCTTTAAAGGAAGCACCAGCTATTATCGATGCGATATCGAGTTCAAAAATCTGTTTGTTTTTTAGGTTTTGCGGCACCTGATTCTGAATAATTTTGAAGGCCATTCCTTCAACAATAGCACTTTTTCCCACTCCTGGTTCGCCAACTAAAACTGGATTGTTTTTAGTTTTTCTTGATAATATTTTGATAATTCTACGAATTTCTTCATCTCTATTTATAACAGGTTCTAATTTATTTTCCTTTGCTAATTGTGTTAAATTTCTTCCATATTTATTTAAATTTTTAAATTTGTCATTCATATTTTACCTCACTTGCTAAAATAATTATAGCATATATTTGGCAGTCTATAGTATAAAGTGCCAAATATTTTTTAAAAAGTTTTTGTTTTTTAGAAAATATAATTTACAATTATATAATTATGAAAAAAATCATTATTGGTAATTGAAAAATGAACAAAAATCTTGAACAAACAAGGGATTTTGTCTTTAAATTTGAACAACTTTACAAACAAAATGAAGCTAAAATTATTGATCTAGACTTTGCAGTTGCACCACCGACAATTAATGCTTTTGCACTCAAAGATACAAATGTAAAACAACTTAAGTTAGCACTTCAAAATATAAGCGAATTTGAATCAGGAGCATATACTGGTGAAATTTCAGCATCTATGGCAAAAAATATCGGAGCCCAATACATCATCATTGGACATTCAGAGCGTAGAAGTCTTTTTAATGAAAGTGATTTTCAAGTAGCTACTAAAGCAAAAATTGCTATCAAACACGAGCTAACTCCAGTTATATGTGTAGGAGAAACATTGCAAGAATACGAAAGTCAACAAACTGAAGAAGTTATTAGTAGACAAATTCGTGATTCTTTAGAAGGTGTAGATCTTAGTAAAATAATTATTGCTTATGAGCCAATTTGAGCTATAGGAACTGGAAAAACAGCAACTCCCGAACAGGCTGAAAAGGTTTGTGCTTTTATTAAAAAACTAATTGATAATCAAGCACCTGTTTTGTATGGAGGTTCAGTAAGTCCACAAAATATTTTAGATATTTTGAAGAAAAAAAACATTGATGGGGCACTAGTAGGAGGTGCATCACTAGAGGCTGAATCATTTATTAATTTACTAACATTAAATAAATAATTAAATAAAAAAAGCATGGATTTAAAATTACCATGCTTTTTTTATTACCTAAACTATTTTCTAATATTTAACGCCTCGATGGTTTCTTTATATGAAACAGGGTTTTTTTCTTTTAGATAAGATAATAATTTTTTTCTTTTATTAACTTTAGCTATAAAACCACGCATTGAATGTTTGTCTTTTTTATTACTTAAAAAGTGTGTTTTTAATTTTTCAATGTCTTCAGTTAAAATAGCAATTTGAACTCTAACATCACCTGTATTTTGTAGAGAACCACCAAATTTTTTGATTAGTTCTTGTTTTTTTTCTTTACTAACCATTTTTCTCCTTTGTGATTAATTTTAAATTTATAACCTAGCACAAAACCGAGAATTGATTTGAACCAAGCAATAAATAAGTAAATGTATTAAAATATTAAATTATACAGTAGATTTTAATATAAGTCTATAAAATTATTGGTTTTTCAAATATTTGAAAATTTTTTCTAATGCTTTTTTTGCACCGTTTTTGATTGCATTATTTACAATTTCAAAATCAGAATTGTTACCAATAATATCGCTTACATATTTAATACAAGCAAATTTAACTTGATTTTTTTGGCAGATAAAAGCAATTGCGAAAGCTTCCATTTCTACAAATTTAACTTGCGGAAATATCTTTAGTTTTTCAATATTATCAATAAATGAATTGGAGGAACCTAAAATAATATCATTATTTCCTTTGTTCAAAATGTTATTTTTTAAATAAGGTAGTTCTCCAGGTGTCACTCCTGCTTGATATCAGGGTGTAATGGCATCCAATAGAAAAAATTTTTTTGGGTATATAATTGTTCCAATTTCTATATTATTTACAGAACCCACTGCTCCATAATTATAAATTATTTCAACTTGGTATTTGTCAATAAGATGTTGAGTAAGCGCAGCGGCATTATTTAAACCAATTCCAGAATTAGCATAAAAAATATTAAAATTTGGTAATTCAAGACACTCTATTTTTCCAAAAGGTGTTTGTTTTTGAACACTTTTTTGAATTTCTAGGAAATCTAAATTGACTTTTTCAAGATTATCAGCATAGATAATTGCAATATTTTTATTTTTCACTATGGATTTCATACAATCTTTTTTGTTGTTCACTATTTATTGTATCTTTGTGGAATTCAGCACTCATTTGAACTAGTTTTTTAAAAGCTTCATCTAAATTTTCAAGGGCAAGTTTTCGTAGTTTTTGCACGCCTTCAAATTTTCTTCCAATTGCCAATTTGTCTGCTACAAAAACAATTTTACTCAAAGTGGACATATTTTCACAAAGGCTTGTGTGACATCCAATAGCTTCAATAATATTTTCTTTTGCCAGTTTATAAACATTTTTGAGTCAAAGTGAAGCGCTAGTTTGATGCAACTGATAAAACAATAATTTTTCTTCAGGATAGTCTTGCTGTTTTAAAAAAAGTCTATGTTTTTCTTCACTTCATGTCTTTGTAATATCATGAAGCAAACCTGCTAAATAAGCATCATGATTATCAATTTCTTTGTGTTGTGCTGCTATTTGTGCTGCAAATTTGGCAGTATTATAGCAATGTTTTAGTCTCTCACCATTGTTAACAAAGGAAGATAAAATGTCTTCAATATATAATTGGTTTTTGCCAATATACTCATTAACTTTTTCATCTAGAAAAGAAAAATTACCATTTCTTATCATAGTTGAACTTGATTCTATAGGTTGACCTTCTAAAATAATTGCATTATATTTATTAATTTGTTTTTTAGGTAGATAATGAGATCTATTAAAAATTACTAACTGAATTTTGGACAAAATTTCCTTGTAATCTCTTCATTTATGAAGGTTTTTTAGATTATCAGAACCAATGATGAGATATATTTTAGCATTTGGATATTTATGTTTAAAATAATTTACAGTCTTGATTGTGTAACTAACTTGTTGCGCTTTAATTTCAAAATCACTTACTTGTGATTTTGAAATTTTTACTAAATTAATCATATTAATTTTATGAACTGGTTCGATAAATGCTTTACTTTTGTGTTTAAAAGGATTGATATAATTTGGAACAAAAAATAATTGGTCTAGTTCTAATTGATCAATTGCAGTTTTTGCAACATGGATGTGAGCCTTGTGAATGGGGTTGAAGGTTCCTCCAAAAATAGCTATTTTTTTAAAATTCATATTTTATTTAAGATCCACTGAAACAGAAGAGCGAATTTTTTTAATATTTTTGGAATAGGCAATTTCTTTTTCAGGATCTTTTAAAAACTTTTTGATATAGTGGCCCACTCCACCCTCTTTATTTGTTTTTTTAAGTACAACAGTTGCATGTTTTTGAATTTCAGGATCAGAATTTTTCATTGCTACAGAAATAGTGGCAACTGATAACATTCCAATATCATTAAAGCTATCGCCAATTGAAATAATATGATCTAAATCGATGTTATAGTATCGCGCCAACATTGAAACAACTTTTGATTTATTTACTCCTACCGCTGTCATATCAAAGACATATGTAGTTCCCTCTCCTTTAGATCAAGCAGAAAATTCTCCGATATCGCCATATTTTCTTTCTAAATAGGATTTTAACTCAGCAACATTAGTGCTCAATTTTGTATCCATAATTAGCGAAGTTGGGCGAAGTGGAATTTTGTTAAAATTTATTCCTGCTTTTAAATCAGGTATTAAATTAAAACCAAAAACTTGTTCCAATTGTTCATCACGTTTTTTTAATTTAGCTCATCCAGGACCTTCAATTGCAATATTAGAAATTTCTGATTTTACTTTTTGGTCGCCTAAAATATACAATATTTCATTTAAATTTAGGTAGCTAATTTCAGGAACAAAATTATAATCACTTGGATTGTGAATATGAGCACCATTAAAATTTGCAACAATAGTTTTTAGCTCTAATTTTTTATAAATATCTTTTGTTGATCTTCAGGGTCTACCTGTCAAAATACAAACTATGTGACCTTCACTTGTAGCTCTTTTGATTTCTTTTTCAGTATCAGGATGTATTTCACCAGTGACAGAATCTGATAAAACAGTTCCATCTAAATCTAAAAGGAATAAAAATTTATTTCTCTTTTTGTGTTTCATATTTTTTCCATTTCTTTATTGTTAAATATAATAAAAATTTTACTACTTAAACATAAATTAATGGTGTTTTTTATGAACTCAGCATTTTGAAACTTAATAAAAAAATAATTTTTTAATTTTAAAAACACAAGCAAAACGCTTTTTGTAGACAATTATTTTTTTATTAAGTCTAAAAAAAGTAAAAAAAAATGGCGATCACGAGAGGATTCGAACCTCTGACCACAAGCTTAGAAGGCTCGTGCTCTATCCTACTGAGCTACGCGACCACGCATTTAGATATTGTACCATAAAAAAATCTTTTATTAAAAAGTTTTTAAAAATAGAAATATTTTTCATGCTTTGCTTAATTTTGCTATAAAAAGTTATAAAATTATTATAAATTTGTAATATGAAAGGAAAAAATATGAATTACCAAAAGGAATTAGAAAAAAGTGTCATTGATAATCAAAAAGATAGTGGACTAAAAACTATTTTAATAATCGATGGGGAAGACAAAAGAGCAATTAAAGCAGCTGAGTTATTATCAAAAAATAAGCTAGTTGAACCAATTTTATTAACTAAAAATAAAATTGAAAACACTAGTGTAAAACAACATATTTTTAATGAAACAGAATATCAAGAATTTGTTGAAAAATTTGTTGAACTACGTAAAGGAAAAGAAACCCTTGAAGCTGCCCAAAAACAGATGTCAAGCCTTCCTTTTTATGGAACAATGCTACTAAAATTAAACAAAGTAGATGGTGTCATTGGTGGGCTAAATTACCCAACAGCTGATATTTTAAGAGCTGCCTTTAAAATTATAGGGCCTACCCCCGGAATTAAAACAATTTCTTCAGTAATGATTGTTCACAAAGAAGAACAAAAATTCTTATTTAGCGATATTTCAGTAAATATTGCACCAACAGTTGAACAATTGGTCGATATTGCAAAAAATGCAAATGATTTTGCACTTCAGTTAGGTTTTGATCCGCAATTAGCTTTTCTTTCTTTTTCAACAAGTAGATCAGCAGTTGCTCCACAATCTGAATTAGTCGAAAAAGCGAGTCAAATTTATAATGAAAGTGCTACTAAAAAAGCACTTGGAGAAATTCAATTTGATGCTGCCTTAGACGAGGCTGTGCGAAGTCAAAAATACAAAGGTGAACTACCAAAAAGTAATGCAAATGTTTTAATTTTTCCTAATTTAGATGCAGGTAATATTGGTTACAAAATAGCACAAAGATTAGGTGGCTACGGTGCAATTGGGCCAATTATTACCGGAATTGCAAGCCCAATTAATGACTTGTCAAGAGGAGCTACAGTTGAAGATATTTACAACACAGCACTGATTACCGCACTACAAGCTAAAGGAGATAAATAATGAAAAAAATCTTAGTCATCAACGCTGGCTCATCTTCCATTAAGTGACAAATTTTTACTAAAGAGGACTTTTCCCTTTTTGCCCAAGGTTTAATTGAGCGCATTGGAATTAGTGGTGGATTTTTCAAATTGAGTGGGCCAAATGGTAAATTTGAATTAGCTTTTGATGTTAGCGATCACAAAAGCGCAATGGCAAAATTAATTCAAATTTGACTTGAACAAAAAGTTGTCGAAGATGTCTTAGAAATCGAAGTCGCTGGCTTTCGAATTGTTCATGGTGGTTCTATTTTTCGTGGACCTACTAAACTTGATGATGAAAAAATTGCACAAATTTCACAGTTGTCTAAATTTGCACCACTGCACAATCCAGGAGCTGTTCAAACCATTGTAGCTATTCAGCAAATTTTACCCAATGTCAAATTAGCAGCTAGTTTTGATACCGCATTTCATGCAGATATTCCCGCAATTAACTACACTTATGCAATTGATCAAGAATTTGCTAAAAAATATGGTATTCAAAAATATGGTTTTCATGGAATTAGCCACAAATTTATTACTAATACTTTAGAAAAAGTGCTCTCTACCAGCCAAGTCAACTATGTCAACATGCACATCGGCAACGGTGCTTCACTTGCGGCTATTAAAGAGTCTAAATCTTTTGATACAACTATGGGTCTCACACCGCTAGCTGGGGTCATGATGGGTACTAGAAGTGGTGACATTGATCCTTCAATTCATCTTTTTGCAGCCCAAGAAGCGCACTTATCAATTGAAGAATTTACTGACATGCTCAATAAAAAATCAGGGCTTTTAGGAGTCTCAGGGATCTCTTCTGACATGCGTGATTTAATTACAGCTGCTCAAAGTGGTGATCAAAAAGCAAAATTTGCGCTTGAATTATATGCACAAAAAATTGTTAATTATTTAGTAGATTATATTAACAAAGTAGGAAAAAATATTCAAGCCTTGGTTTTTACAGGTGGTGTTGGTGAAAATTCAGCTTTCATGCGTGAGTTAATTATTAGTAAAGTTGATTTACCAAAGCTAAATATCAAAATAGATACAAAAATCAACAACAAACCACTTGGTGAGTTTGCCCAAGTTGAGCTAGTTTCTAGTCAAGATTCAGATATTCCAATTTATGTTATTAAAACAAATGAAGAACTTTTAATTGCACAAAATGCTATCAAATCCTTTGAATCATAAAGAAAAACAAGCAATTTTTGCAGGTAGTTTTGACCCCTTACACGAAGGTCATCTTAGTATCATCAATAAAGCTTTAAAAATTTTTGATCACCTATTTGTCGTTGTCACAATTAATCCAGATAAAAGCGATGCTAGTGACATTGAAGCTCGATTTTTAAGTGTTAAAGAACAACTAAGTGATTTCAAAAACGTAACTGTTATTAAAAATAGTAATAAATTAACTGCGGAATTGGCAAAAGAGTTAAATATTAAATTTCTTGTGCGCTCCGCTCGCAATAATTTAGATCTAAATTATGAAATGAGTTTGGCAGCAGGCAATCATCAATTAAACAATGATTTAGAAACAATTTTATTTTTTCCTGATTATGAATTAATTGAATATAGTTCTACCTTAGAAAGGCATAAAAAATTTTATAAATAATGTGAACATTTATAAAATCTGCATCTAGCAGAGCAAATTGACTCATCGAAGAAGAACAAATTGCCTTTATAGGTCGTTCTAATGTGGGAAAATCTTCACTTATTAATGCACTTGCAAAACAGAAAATTGCCAAGGTTTCCAAACATCCTGGGCGGACACAACTTATTAATTATTTTAAAACTGATAAAAATAAAATTGTTGTTGATTTACCAGGTTATGGCTATGCAAAAATTAGTATTTCGCAAAAAATGGAAATTTCGCAAATGGTTAATCAATTTTTTCAGGAAAATAACAAATTAAAAGCCGTTTTTCTAATTATTGATGCCTTTGTTGGTTTTACAAATCTTGATTTGCAAATGCTTGATTATTTAAAAGATTTAAATATTGAGACAATTTTAGTAGCTAATAAAATCGATAAAACAAATCAAAGTCAAAGATCTAAAATCACAAATATTATAAACAAAATGAATTATGAAGTAATTTTAACCTCGAGCAAGAAACAAACTGGTCTAGACAAAATTGATTTAAAAATTAATCAGATTTTAAATTAAATTATTAATGTAAAAATTGTATAAAAACATGGTAACATACCATGTTTTTTGTTATTTTTCAGTTGGATAAAATTTGAGGCAAACTGAAAAAATATTTAAAAGTTAAAAATAGTGCACGAGTGAGAAAAAATTGAAGCTAAATAGGCAAATCTATTATTTTGAAAAAATTTAACTATTTAAATGGATACAAAATCTTCCAAAACCTTTAGAAAATAAAGGTATTATGAAAAAATAAATTAATAAAAGACAAGTAGAAAGAATGGCTTGTCTTTTTCTTTTTGAGCACGTAAAAATAACATAAGCTGTATCGATTTTATAGCAATAAAAACAAGATTTTTTAAAATGAAGAAAGCAAACTTATCTTAATTAATAGTAATTTTTATAAAGATTTAAGAGATAAAAAAATGAAGCCAAGAAACTAAACCCATGTTTAATAAAAAAATGATAAAATTATATCAACATAGAATTAAACTGGAATAAAATTTAGCGTTGTTGGTTGTCTTCGAATTCTTCGAAAACACACGGGTTTTGGAGCAACAATGACAGGTTTAACTTCCAAAAATAGTGATATATATTTTATATATTACTTGTTATCTTCTTATTTTACAGTAGACTCAATAGCTAATAGAGCAGTAGTACCAAATATTTATTTTAAAGATTATAAACATTTTGAATATTTTGTACCTTCTATCAATGAACAAGAAGAAATAGAAAAAGTGTTTAAAAATATAGACAATTTGCTAAATTTATATGAATTAAAATTGCAAAAAATTGAAATGATTAAAAAATCATTGTTAGATAAAATGTTTGTTTAAAACTCTATAATCAATTGCTAACTTATCAAGTTTTAAATTTTATAATATTATTGGTAAATTATACTAATTTATATTCACTAAAATTCTCAGCAACATATAATTAGTATTTTCTATTAAATGTTTAAAAAAATCTATAAAAATAAGCACTTTTTCAAAAATACTTTTAGACAAAATTCATATTTATTTTGTTAAATTATTAATGATTGAAATTAAATTATTTGAAAGTAATGAAATTTGCTCAATTTAGGATAATAAAAAATAATAATTGTATTTTAATATCAAGGAATGCTTATTGTAAGCGACAAAATAAAATAGACTATTTTTATAGTGATTATATTGATAATAATTATATTTCATTAATCAATGATAGCAAAATCACTATATAATTTTAATTAGTAGGGAGGCGTGTACTAGTGGATAAAACATCAGGTAGTATAACTTATAATAGATTGCGATTTCAAATTGCACAATCTATGTTATTTATAATCGATTTTTATGATAATTTAGAAGATTTTATACTAACTTTAGACTATTTTGATGATATAACTTTTTTTGATAACGAAGAAATGGATGGTTCTGTAAGCTACTTTCAATTAAAAACAAATGAGCAAGTTACTATTACATACATCATTAAGAAAGGGTGGATTAGCAAATTATATAAGCATTTAAAATCAGATAATAAAGACAATGTTTCTAAAATATCATTGATTGTGTCATCAAATATAAAAGATAAACAGAAAAAAATAGTTGAATATGGAGAAAAGAAATTTGGTGATTTGCCTCAAAATGTTAAGGAAGAAATAATAAAAAGCATAGCTACTAATTATAAGTGTAATGAATCTGAAGTTGATTTATCCAAATTTTCTATAATTAAAACTGTTTTAACAAAAGATACATACTTTCAATTGGCAGAAAACAAATTAACAACTTTTCTAGAAAAGATAAATCCAGATATCACCTTAAGAACAAGTAAATTAATTTTTAATTCTCTTTGAGCATGGATGGATTCAAAACAAGCTTTTGAATTTCCACCTGGTAGTGTTGTTAGTTATGATGAGGTACGTAGTAAAAAAAAGTATTTCAAAAAAAGATTTTAACGAAATTATCAACTATTCAAATCAAATTACAATACCGGAATTTGAAGTAATTGTAAAAGCAATAGGAAGTATAGCTTCTAAAGAAAAAATTGGAATTGCTTATTCTTATATAGTATCTGATATAAAGAAACAAGATTCAATATTTTTCGATTTATTTAATAGTTCAAGAGATATTTTGAAGACATTCAATTATAACAATAAGTTATCTTTTGGTGCTAATTTAAGCGAGTATGTGTCAATTATAAAAAGTAAAAACCCAAGAAATATACATGTTATAAATGATGATTTCTATTCTGAGGTAATAGGCGCTTGGTTGTTATTGAGGGGGAAATAATTTATGAAAAAATTTTGTATTACAAGAATAGAAATATATGATGTCATTGAAAATGAAGCTTTTTTTACCAATTTTACAAAAGGCATAAATGTAGTTACTGGTAGAGATAATCATGTAGGGAAATCATCTTTGCTAAAGTCTATTTATTACTCATTTGGTTGCAATGTTGATTATGATTCTGCCTGAGATAAAAAAAGTAAATTGGTTTCTGTAAACTTCATGTTAGATAATAAACTATATAAAATTAGTAGGTTAGATAATAAATACTTGTTACAGGATTCAGAAGGACAAATTTTATTAAGAACAAAAGAAGTAAGTAAGAAATTAGCTCCATTTTTATCGGAGCTTTTTGAGATGGAAATTTATTTAACAAATAAAGATAAAAAAGTTGAATTGGCACCACCTGTATTTTTCTTCTTGCCATATTACATTGATCAAGATAAAGGATGGTCTAATGAACCATTTAATAGTTTTTTAAATCTTGATCAATTTAAAAAAACAGAGAGATTAAAATGCCTATATTATCATCTTGGTCTTTATAATAAAGAGACTTTCAAATTGACTAATGAAATAGAAAACCTAAAGGATAAAAAAATTCGATTTGAACACTTAAATACAAAATATACAGATTTTAAAGAAATTCTTGAAGATGAAATAGAAGTACTAGAAGTTCTAAATAATAATGAGTTGTATAAAAGTTTGGATGAATTAAGAAATAATATTACTGAGAAACTAGTTAAGTTAGATGAAGTGAAAAATAAAATAAATATTTCTAAATCAACACTATCTAATTTAGAATATAATTTAGAAATATTAAAAAATAATTTTAAACATCAAGATAATATAAACTTTATTACTTGTCCGAGATGTGGTTTCACAAAACGTAAATCATTTCCATATAAAATTGAAAATATTATTATTGGTGAATTTTCTAGGCACAATACAGAATTTTCTATATATGAATTAAATAAAATGATAGATGAACAGAAAAAAAATATTAATGATTATACAGATATTTATACAGATTTATATACTGAAATATCTATAAAAAAACAGAAAGTAGAAAATAATGATGTTTTTACAAAATTTATTAATGGTAAAGGAAGAGAAAATATAAAACTAGATTTTGATAAAAAGATAGCTAATAATGCAATTCAAATAAATGACTTAAAAACTGAAATAAGATCTAAGAAAAAATATTTAAATGAAAAAAAAGATCCAAAACAATTAAATGAATGATACGAAAAAGAAGTAAAAAATTTTTTACACGGGTTGAATGCTTGAGATGAAAGAGCTTCTAGTAAGATCACTTTAATTAAACCGTTTAAAGGGCAAGGAAACCTAGCAGTTAAATCAATAGTTGCATCTTATTTATCATTGTTTAAAGTAATGGAAATTTCTAATACTAAAGTAACAAAATTTACTTTTATTGTTGATTCACCAAGAACCAAGGAAGCTAGTGAGAATAGTAGTATCGAAATATTATCTAAAATAACTGATATTTCTAATTTGGAACAAGTTATTATTGCGACTGTAGATTTTGATTTTTATAGTGGTGATATTAAATCTGATGTTAATAAAATAGTACTCAAGGATCAAAAGCATTTATTGAATAAAACTTTTTATACTGAACTAAATAATGGTGAATTTATCAAGTTTATGAAAAACTCTAAAAATTGGTAGTTACCTATCTGATGACCAACATCTCCATGTTGTAAAATATAGTTAATATAAGGTAGGAGATGTATAGAATAATTTCAGCTATAATTTTAGCAACACTATCATTAGCACTCATAGTATTCTTTATAAATAGGGTAGTATAGATAAAATTTCTAGTGGATATAAACCAGGACAAAAAAAATTAACACTAAGGTGTTGGCTTTTTTGTTTAAGTTTAGGAAAAAACTAACACCAAAAGTGTTAGTTTTTTTAAATTTTCAAATGCAACAAAAGGAGAATACTAATGTCAAGACACTTTATAAAAGACGAGTTTGATATGATTTATAAAATTTACAATGAATTTGGATTAAAACAAACAATAAATTATGTAAATGAAATTTCGCCAGATACAAATTTTATAACCAGAGAACAGCTAGTTCGAAGAATCAAAAAAATTATTATATACTATAATAATGGTATGCAAGATCAATTATTAGATAAAAAGGGTGCAAATAGAAAGCCAGGAAGTGGCAAACCTAAAAAATCAATTGAACCCGATTGAAACGAATTTACAAAAGAAGAATTAATAGAAATAGCTAAGAGATATTACGAAATCAACAAAAATAAATCAAAATCAGGAAAACTTAGTGAAGCCAAAAAACTAAATATTTCCTTTAGCAAATCTGCAAAAATTTTTAATGTATGCAGACAAGCAGTGGCAAAATCTAAAACTAGAGTTACAAAAGTAAGGGAGCACAAAAATGACGCAATAATTAAAAAATCCTTTCTTGATAACAAAGGTAGATATGGTCGCTTAAGATTGAGTGCTTATATTTCTATGAAATATAATATTTACATTAACCCTCGAAGTCTTGGAAGAGATTTAAAAAGATTGAATTTAGTATGCAAAATTAGAAAACAAAGAAGAAAGAGCGAAATTAAGAATACCAAATTCACACTGCCCGATATTGTTAAACGCGACTACAATGATAAATTAAATAGAAATATTTTTGCTACTGATGTTTCATACATAAAAGCTCCCAAAGATGTTAAGGATAGTCATGTATTTTTGTCTGTAATAATTGAGCATAAAACTAAAAAAATCAGAGATTTTAAATTATCTCTAAACAATGATCTTGATTTAGTTATGGATAATATAAAGACATTTAGCTCTATTGATAAAGATTTTGTTATTCATTCAGACCATGGATTTCAATACACCTCAAAAATCTATATTGACAAAATAAATAAAATGGGAGGAACTGTTTCATTGTCTCGTGTAGGAAATTCACTAGATAATAGAGAGGCTGAATACTGATTTTCAATTATAAAAAGTGAATGTTTAAACGAGTTAGACTACAGTAAAATAACTTTAGAAGATCTGAAAAAAATAATTGCAGATTATATATTTTGATACAACAACTATAGAATTCAATCGATTTTAAATTGAAAAACACCACAGCAATATGCTATGATGTTAAAATAATATTAAACTGTTAATTTTTTTTGTCCTAGTTTAATATACTGCGTATTTTTTTAGATATTGTGTTTGCAATTTTGTGATTAAACATAAGTTTTCTTAAACCTCTTTGTTTTGCTAAAAATTTTTCAAATGCTAATTAGTGATTTGTATAAAATAATCAAAAAATCTATAAAAATAAATACTTTTAATTAAATAATCAATAATAATTGATATTTACTTTATTTAGCTAAAATTTAATTTATTTTAATCTTGATAATTAAAATTAAATTATTGATATAATAGCCTATATAAAAAGATAATTAAGGATGGGGAGTATGGTAAAACAAATCAAAATTAGATTAATTGATAGTAAAACACTAACATATGAATTATTAGAAGATGGCAATAAAGGTGATCGTTTTTCTATTTTTAGCGAAATAGAAGAATATGCAAATGCAATTATTCAAAAGAAAAAAGAAGAATGAAAAAAAGAAATTACTAATGATATTTTACAAAATCATTTTGAAGTTAAAGAATTAAAAGAAAAAGTCTCAAAAAGTGCTAGCCATTTACAAAGATTAGATACAGAAAAAAATAAAATTGAATGAGCTAATAAGCAATTAATAAACCAAATAAAAGATCTTAAAGATAACCAAGATCAAACAATAAAAAAAGAAGTGGAATTGCAGAAGTTGCAAATAGAGTCTGAAAAAACTAAGACCATTTCAGAATTGGAAAAAACAATTAGTTTATTAAAGGAAAAAAATACTATTCTACAATCTGACAAAGAGAAAATTGCTAATGATAAAAAGTATGAAATTGAAAAAATCCAACAAGAAATAAAAAACAAAGAACAACAAATTCAACTGGATAATCAACGCAAAATACAAGAAATAAAAGATAAAATTCAGCAAGATAATGATAAAAAAATTAAAGAATCAGCTGATGAACTAGCAAAAATAAAAACAGAAAATTACCTTAATCAAATTCAAGAATTGCAGCAAAAAAATAAAGAACAAGAAGAACAAATTTCTAGATTTAGAGAAAAAAATATCAACTCCAAAGAAATTGGTGAAGAGCTTGAACAATGAATTTTGGAAAAATATAATCACACATTTCCAAACACAGGATTTGAAACTTCAAGATACATGTTTAATTTTGAAAAAGATAATAAAGTTGTTGCTGGTGAAGATGGCCATACTAAAGCCGACTTTATTTTTAGTATAGAAGACAAAGAAAACCAAAAAATTGAAAGAATAATTGTTGAGGCAAAAACTGAATCTAAATTTAAAGAAGGAAAGCAAAAAAATGCTAGCTTCTTTCGAACATTAGAGTCCAATAGAAAGAAAAAAGATGCTGCTTATGCCATTTTAGTTACTGAACTAGAATCAAAAGAATACTTTACCATCGAAAAAGTTGCTGGATATGAAAAACTTTATATGTGTCGCCCTCATTTTTTTATCACTCTTTTAAATATTTTAAAATCCTTAATTATTAAAGAAAATGAACTACTAATAGAAATTGGCCGTGCTAAATGAGATTTTAAAGAATCAGAGGCTATTCGAAGTGAGTTTGAAGACTGACGTGAAAAAAAATTAATCAAATTTGCAAATAAAATTCGAGAAAAAACAGAAAAACAACAAAAAACTATTGCAAATATTATCACAAGTGCACAAAGTATTGAAGATTTCTTGAGAGACTTAGTTGATAAGGAAATTGCTAATTTTGAAAAACATATTGGTGATTATAAAATCGAAAAAATTATCAAAAAAATTGATAAATTAAATGATTAAAAATTAAAAAAATGCAAAAATAACAGAAAATTTTATTAATGGGTTTCTGTTATTTTTTATAATTAAATTATTGCAAAAATCAATATTGCAATTTTTTGGATTTTGGTATTAAAATTTATTTTAATTTTAAAAGATCAACAAAGGAAAACACTATGAAAAATATTGCCATAATTAATACCACTTTGAATAATATGACTGTGGTAAATAATGCTCTAATTAAGGATTTGGGTGCCAATTTTTTTATTATTAATTCTAATATTGAAGCTGCCCAAGCACATGTTAAAGACTTAGAAGATGTTATTGATTTTAATAATAAATCTCAACTGGAAGTAGCTGATTTTCGAGTTTTACAAAAATGTGATATTATTTTAATAGATGTTCACAGTAGTTGAAAACCAGGTATGTCTGATGTTGATGTCATGGTGCAAAATAGTGAATTCATTTATCAAGTAGCTTGGCAAACACGACTTAATAATTTCAATGGTTTAGCACTAATTTTAGCTCCAAATAATAGTGTAATGACAAGAGTGTTTGCAGATGTTAGCGGTTTGAGTACTACCAAAGTAATAGGTCTTGGTGCAATATTGGAAAGCTTTCGCATTAATAAACAATTCGGTAGAGTAATTGAAAACTTTGAAAATAATGCTTTAGTTTTAGGTGATAGTGAAAATAGTTTTGTCGCTGTGCAAGACCTGCTTTTTAAGTATGTCAATATTTCCAGTAAAGATTTAGATATTGAAAATACTGTCTTACAAGCTAATACTCAAACTAATAGAATATTAAGTATCAAAAATCACAATAATTGAGGTATGGGTTTTTGAGCTTTTCAAGTTTTAGACGCTATTGTAAATAACAAAAAAACCACTTTTATTTTAAATGTTAATAAAAGTGATGAATCTATGATTAGCGATGTTTTCATATCACTGCCAACCACTATTGATGGAGAAGGTATTAGCAATATTTACTGACCAAAATTTTCATCTAAAGAAGAAAATTTAGTTTATGCTTTTGTTAATGAACAACGTAATTTTTACAAAATTATCAACCACTATTTTGCTTCAAAAAACAAGTAATTTAGTTAATTAACTTAAGTAATCAAGCTCTTTTTGATTTTGAAAAACCTTTTCAATTTGTCCAGAGATGACTACCATTGGGCCATCATATATAACCACTTCTTGTCCGGGGGTAACAGCTTCAAAATCATCATAATAGACTTGGAATTGATCGTTGTCTATTATTTTGATTTGCACGGCAACTGCTTTTTGGTGATAGCGAAATTTAGCTTTTAAATTGTTAGGATTAAAATTGGCATTTAATATATTTAAATGCGAAGCTAACAAATTGTTAGAAACAAGTCAATGTCTTTGATCTTGAGGAGCTACATAAAGAATTTTTTGTGCTAAATTATGACCAACTACAAAATAAGGTTGACTCATACCACTAAGGCCAAAGCCTTTTCGCTGTCCGATAGTAAAATACATTGCACCAACATGTCTACCCACAATTTTTTGAGTAGTAATATCTACAATATTTCCTGGTTGACTAGGGATATAATTTTGCAAAAAGTCACTGAAGCGGCGTTCACCAATAAAACAAATTCCAGTTGAATCTTTTTTATCATGGGTAATTAAATTTTGTTCAAATGCAATTTTTCGCACTTGATCTTTAGTGTAATCACCTAGAGGAAACAAAACTTTTTTTAGTTGCTCATTTGACAATTGTGACAGAAAATAGCTTTGATCTTTATTTTCATCTTTTGCTTCAAAAAGGAAGCTGTTTTCAGTTTTTGCATAATGGCCCATCGCTATAAAATCAGCTTTAAATTTTTCGATACTATAGTTTAAAAAGTGTTTAAATTTAATATTTTTATTACATAAAATATCAGGATTTGGTGTTTTGCCATTTTTGTATTTTTCAATTAGATCTTCAAAAACTTCATTTCAATATTCATCAATAAAATCAACTCGGTGAATTGGAATATCTAATTGTTTGGCAATTTTTTGCGCATCTAATCAATCTTTTTCTTGCGGACAAATGTGGTCTTGATAGGAATCATTTCCCTTAATATCGTTGTTGATAGTTGAGTCTCAATTTCTCATAAAAACAGCAATTACCTCATGTCCTTGTTGCTTTAATAAATAAGCTGTTACAGAAGAATCAACTCCACCTGATAAACCAACTACAATTCTTGACATTATTGATCTTCTTTCTTATTAAATATCATTTTAGTTTTGTCATATGTTATTTTAAATAATTTGTATATTCTTTTAAAAAAACTGTAAATAAAAGGTCTTAATTTTCACTCTATTCGCCTGATGCCATAAAGATTTATAAGAAGTAGAGCTACAAGATACGGAAGTATAAATGAAAATAAAAAAGTAATTAAATTTAATAGGAAAATTAGGAAATAATTATTACCTGAATAAAAGAAAGGATGTAAAAAATTTAAAAAAGGGTAAATAGTCAAACCTGTATAAAAATAAACAAATTTTTCATCATCATATTGGTTACTTAATCATTGTTTGACTGTAAAAATGTATAAAAATAAACAAAAAATATAGTAGGCAAACATATAAAAAATAGCAGCAAATAAACCTATTTTTTTAAGCACAAAATCTTTTCTAAATCAAAAAAGTGAAATTACTGCAAGGATAGGGTGTAAAAAATGAACTGTTGCTGTTGAAAAAAGTTCTTTTGAATTATTAAAGTCTATATGTCAGGCTATTAATGTTCAAAAAACAATAAAAACAATTGTCATCATTACTGTTGTTGCAAAAAGAAATTGAAATTTTCTTTTTGTTGGTGATATTGTATAACCTAGAAGAGCTAAACCGAGCAAGATATTGGATTGGTAGGTGAAGTAAAAAATAACACTAAAGTTTTGAAAGTAGTTTACAAAACTAATGAAATAATAGTTATCTAAAACAAATTCTTGATAATTGTTTCTAATAGATCTTGTAATTAGATAAATAGAAAAAGATAAAACCAAAACACTAAAAATCAGCGCTGTTTTTCTATGTCTAGCTCACTTTGAAAAGTCGTCCAATTTTTCTGAAATATAATTATTTGAATTTTCCATATTTTTATTTATTATATAAGAAAATAAAGTATTTTTAGTAATAAAGTTGCATTAAAAATAAAACAATATCTTTAATTTGAGTATTTCTTAGTTAAAGGTTAATTTTTATTCTTGATTATATTTTTCATTTGTTTAAATATGAACTACTTTTATAAATTTTTAAGGTAGTTTTTTGTATTTAATTTCTTAAAAATTTTTTAATAAAATCTTGTTTTTCTTCATTTTTAAACAACTTTTAAGTAATTTAGAGCAATACTTAAGTTGTCCAATTTATTGTCTTCTTAAGCTAAAAATTAGTTTGAGCAAATGCTTGCTAAAAAAAAAAAAAAAGTAAAATTAAAAATAGGTGCTTTATTGGAGGAAGATAATGTTTTATTCTCAAAGTGTTTTAGCTCTAAATATATTTAAATCTTTAAAAATATTAACAAAGTTGCAAAAATATGGACTTAAATATGCACATATTGACTTTGCAGATGAAATTTATGCCAAAAATTTTGGTGCAAATTATGAAATGACTTCCTATCTAGTTAAATTATTTCCAAATATTGAATTTGATGCACACTTAATGACTAAAAACCCTTTTGAAAAAATTGAAAAATTGGTACAAATTGGAATAAAAACCATTTTTATTCCCATAGAATTTTTAACATTAGAACAACTTATTTTTATAAAAAAGCAATATCCAAATATAAATTTTGGAGCAATGTTGCAAGCTCATCAAGAAGTCCAAGATTTTGCAAATATTATTGCAAAAATACCTATTATTTTAGTAATGACAATTGATAAAATTGGAGGTACAGGCCAACCTTTAAATCCTAAGTTATTAGAAAAAATAAGCCAGATTCGTTCTTTAAATTCAAAGATTAAAGTTTATTCTGATGGTGGACTAAGAAAAGAAAATTGAGACTTATTTGAGCAATTTAATGTGGATGTAGCAATTGGTGGCAGCATTATCTTTTCCTATCCTAATTTTTCAGATTTTGCAAAACAATGAGGTAGCAATGACTCCAATTAATATTGCTATTTATTCATTAGCAGGTATTCTGGCCTTAATTTTGATTTTTGTCATTGTTAAAAGATTAGTAACAAAACCTGAAAAATCAACAAAATCCTTGATTTCAACAACAAAAGAGACAATTGATTCCTTAAAAATAATAAATGCTTCAACCGATTCTTCAGTAATGACTAATTTGCTTGTAAAAAATAGATTTTCTAAACTAAATTATTCGATTATTCCAGGATTAATTGTTACTAAGGAGAGCATTTTTGTAGTTTCTAATATTATCCCTTTTAACAAAAGTGTTGAAAAGATAATCATTAGTGATGATATTTATTCAGAAAAAAATAATAAAAAACAAAAATGAAATTATTTTGATAAAAAAGAATTCGACAATATTGTTTTGTTGATAAATAAAAAATATAATAATGCAAAATATTTTATACTAGTGAGTGACAAAATTGAGCTCTCAAAAATTAATAATCAAAGTGAATATAAACTAATAAATCAATCACAACTTATAAATAACATTAATCAAGAAGTTGCTCCTTTGCAGAATCCTAAAATTATTGTTCAGTATTTTAGTTCAATTAATAGGTTTGATAAAAATGATAGAAATTAATTTTTCATATTACGGTATTTTTATTTTTTTAATGGTAATTTTATTACAGTTTTTTATATTTTTTATTTATCAAGTTAATTTAAAAATTAAGTATAGTAATTTTGCAACGCCTTTTAAAATTAATATTGATGAAATTAGAAAAACCTTGAATAAAAAATATAATTTAACTTTTGATTTTAAGCTCACAAATGAAATTTTATTTGATCATATTTCCTTTAAAAATATGATCATTAAAATTCCTGAGGCTTATTTAGATGAGAGTGCTTATGGACAAATTAATTTATTATTTTTTCATTATTTTTATTTAAATAATAATAAATTCAAACTGAAATATAATAAAGTTTTATTTACAACTTTTCTTATTTTTTTTCATATTTTTATTATTTTATTAACAATGAGTTTGTATTGAATTTCAATAATATTTTTAGTTATCAGTTTGATAATTTTATCTTTAGATTTTGTACTAAATCATAAAATTTTTTGACAATCTTTTAAAGACTGTTCTACTTTTATAGAAGCTTTTCAAGATGGAGAAAATTATTTATTAATGAAATCATATTTGAAATATAAAAAAATTGCTTTTTGAAAAAGATACTTTATTTTTTATCCTTTATGAACAAAAAATATGGTTGTTGCATTTAGTAAATGAGGTAAATAATGAAAGAAAAAATAATTAAAGAACTAGTAAAAATCTATGATCATGAACAAAAAAAGCTTGAAAATAAAAGCTTGGAAGAATTAAATGAGATATTAGAGCAAGCTAAAGAAGACAAGATAAGATTAAAATCTAATCCTAATAAATTTTTTTACATCAAATCGTTACCAAAACCTAAAGAGGTAAAAACAACAACGAGCACAAAAGCGGGGGCAATAGTTTTTATAGCCTTTGTTCTCACACTTTTATTGGCTGGTGCTCTATTTTTTATTATTGCATTTACAAATAACAGGGGTTAATATGAAATTATTTGACAAAAAAATGATGGTTTTTAAAGACATTAAAGATTGAAAAGAAGTAGTTCATGAGGGCGTAAGGATATTAGTTGAAAATCAAAAAGCAACTTGAGATCTTGAAAAAGCAATCATGGAATCCACTGCTCAATTCGGTGCTTACTATGTTTTAGAAAAAGGCATTGCACTTTTGCATGCCCCAGTCGGTGCTTATTGTATTAAAGCTGCAGCATCAATTTTACTTTTGCACAACTATGTAACTTTTAATAATCAAGAAGATAAACAAGCAAAAATTATTGTTACATTAAGTGCACCAAACTCTAATGATCATATTGATTTAATTTCACAATTTGCAAATTATTTTGGTAATCAAGAGTTTAAAAAAGAAGCATATCAAGCAAATAGTGTTGAGCATTTTTTAGATATAGTTAAAAAATATGAGGTTTAAAAATGAACATAAAATGTGTTTGTGGATCTGGTCTAGGATCATCACTTTTACTCGAAATGAATGTAAAAATGGTGCTAGATAAATTAAATATTGACTATGAATCAGTAGAACATACAAACATTTCTTCCTTTAATGCACAAGGTGTTGATTATGTCGTTGTTGGTGCTGATGTTGCACCAACTTTAGAATTTGATGCCAGCAAAATGATAGTTTTAACTAACATTTTATCTAAGGAAGAATTAGAAGAAAAATTAAAAAAAGTTTTAAAAATTAATTAAAAAATAAAGGACAAAAAATGAATTTTGGTTTCTGATTACTATCTTTTATAAAAGATTTTGTAGGAACCCCAGCTTTACTTGTTGGTCTTTTTACACTCATTGGTGCAATTTCAATGCGTAAAAAGCTTTCACAAATTATCATCAGCTCTTTTAAAGTCACAGTTGGATTTTTAATTCTTGGTGGCGGCGCTGGTGTGCTCGTCGGCTCCCTTACAAAATTTCAACCCCTTTTTGAAAGAGTTTATAATCTATCAGGGGTAATTCCTAACAACGATGCTTTTGCAGGCGCGCTTGCAAAATCACTTCCAAGTATTGCAACTCTTGGTTCACTCATTATGGTAGTTGCAATGCTTTTAAACATCATTTTAGCTTTATTTTCCAGACTAAAATATGTTTATTTATCAGGGCATGTGCTCTATTATTCTTCACTAATGTTAGCAGCTGTGATGTATACTTCCGGCTTTGATTTTCAAAATAGTGCCTCCGATTTTGCCCTTGCACTAATTTCTGGAGCAGGAGTTTTAGCTATTTACATGATTGTCTCACCTGCAGTTCAACAAAGATATATGCGTCAAATAACACAAACAGATGAGATTGCCCTTGGTCACACAGGTGGTTTTGGTTATGCACTCTCTGGTATAATCGGTGAGACTATTGCTAAGTTTGCAAAAAAACCGCTTCTATCAACTGAGGCTATTAAGTTTCCCCAATCACTCTACTTTTTTAGAAATACCTTAGTTTCTATTTCACTGACTGTCTTTGTTTTCTATTTATTTGCTTTTTTACCAGCTGGTATTATGTACGAAATTGGTAAGATAGATCCTCTTCGCGATGCTCAAGCTTTTGAGATTTTATCTTCAGGTAATTGGGTAGTCACAATGATTGTCTCTGCTTTTACTTTTACAGCTGGGGTAGAAATTATTTTAGCTGGTGTGCGTTTATTTGTCGGTGAATTAGTGCCGATGTTTAAAGGAATTTCTGACAAATTAATTAAAAATTCTAAGGTTGCAGTTGATTGTCCAGTGGTCTTTCCTTATGCACCAAATGCTGTCATTATTGGCTTTATTTCTTCTTTTTTAGCAGGAATTGTTGGCCTTCTAATTACTCTTGGTTTAGGAAAAGCAGCTCTGATTCCCGCAGTTATTTTACCAGGATTAGTGCCACACTTTTTCCTAGGAGCAACTTCTGGAGTTTTTGGTAATGTCAAAGGTGGCATCTGAGGAGCAATTGTTGGACCTTTTGTTGGTGGACTAATTATTACTTTTATTCCTGTCTTTTTTGCTCTTGGAAACTGAACACCACTTTCAAATAATTCTTTAGGTCAACTTTTGGTCGCCTCTGGTGAGTCTAGCAAATCACTTGTTAGTCTTAACTGAGGAGATACAGATTATTTTATTGGGTATCTTCCAGGACTTATTGGCTTGATTCCAAAAATTGGTAAGTTTGCAATTTTTGTAACTACAATCTTAGCTTATTTAGGATTTGTTATTGATGGAATTATTAAAAAACAAAGAAGTAAAAAACTTGAAGAGCAAAGACACTAATTTATTTTTAGCATCAATGCGCTCAATTGCTATTGATGCTATTAATCAAGCAGGTGGTGGACACCTTGGAATGGCTTTAGGTGCAAGTGAAATTTTTTATGCAATAGTTGCAAAAAACCTTCATTTTTCAAGCAAAAATCCTAAACGAATCAACCGTGATCGCTTTGTTCTCTCAGCTGGTCATGGCTCAATGGGTCTTTATTCACTCTATCATTTAATGGGCTTAATTTCACTTGAAGAAATCAAGCAACACAAGCAATTACACTCGCAAACACCTTCGCATCCTGAAGTTGATAAACTAGATTATATTGATGCTTCGACAGGTCCTTTGGGTCAAGGAATCGCGATGGCAGTGGGAATGGCACTTGCTGAGCAAAAGTTAGCAAACTACTTCAATTATCAAGACTTTTTACTCATCAATCACTATACATATGTTCTTTGTGGCGATGGCGATTTACAAGAAGGAGTCGCCCTTGAAGCACTAGCTTTTGCAGCTACTAATAAACTTAGCAAACTAATTGTCATCCATGATTATAATGATGTCCAAATTGATACAAGATCATCTGAGGTCAACAGCGTTGATTTTCAAGGATTTTTTAGCTCACTAGGCTTTCATACGATTATTTTAAAAGATAATCAGGTAGAAACTATTGATGAGGCAATAAAAGAGGCACAAAATTCCAATTTACCAACTTATATTCAAGTGCCAACAATTATTGCTTTTCAAACTCAGTTTGCAAATCAAAGTCTAGGACACCATGGAAGCTTGAATTTAGAACAAACTATTGATTTAAAAACAAAGCTCAATTTAACTAATTTTCAACCTTTTAATGTTGAAAATTCAGTTTATCAAATGGGTCAAAAACTGCTTTTAAAAAAAGAACAAGCTTACCAAAAATGAGAGAATTTATTTACAGCTTATCAAAAAAGATTTCCTGATTTGGCACAAAAGTTTGTTGATTTTATGAACAAAAAAGAAGATATTAGCATTGAAAATCTAGTTTTTGCTAAGCAAAATTTAGCAATTCGTGACTATGTTGGCCAAATTATTACTACTTTAAATCAAAAAGACTTATTTTTATTAGGTGGCTCAGCTGATTTAGCCGTTGCTACGAAAGTACAGTTTACAAATCCTAAAAGGATTGACTATGGAATTCGTGAATTTGCGATGGCTGCTATTAACAATGGAATTTTATTACATAGTAATTTTAGAACTATTTCTTCAACTTTTTTAAGCTTTAGTGATTATGGCAAACCAGCGCTGAGAATGGCTTCATTGATGAAATTAAACCCTATTTATATTTTTAGTCATGACTCTTATCAAGTAGGTGGTGATGGACCAACTCACCAACCTGTTGAACAATTAGGTGCTCTTAGGGCTATTCCTAATTTTTTAGTAGTGCGACCTTGCGATGACTTTGAGACTCTAGAAGGTTTTTCTTACCTTTTAAATCTAAAAGATCAACCCAGTGCCCTCATTGCTTCGCGTCAGCCTTTAGTTTCTTATAATAAATTAGAAAAATTTGCTCCAGCTTACTATATTGATAGAAAAATCAACAACAATATTATCTTGTTAGCTTCAGGATCAGAAGTCAGCTTAGCATGTAAAGTGGCTAGTGAACTAGAAAAATATAATATCATTGCAAGTGTGGTCTCTGTGCCTATTTTGCAACTTTTAGTCGACGATGCTGAGCTAATTAAGAAGTTAGAATTAGACAAAGTGCCACTTTTTGCAATTGAAGCTTCTAATGATACTCTTTGGTACAAATTAGCAGTTTATCAAAAATTTGCAGGTCGCTTTGCAAAAGACTTCGGCGAATCAGCTCCTGGGCAAATTGTCTATGAATTAAAAGGTTTTAGCCCAGAATTTATTAGTCAGCAAGTACTCAAATTTCTTGAAAAATAATTTAGTTATAAAAAAATGATGCAAGTATTAAATGCATCATTTTTTGTTGATATTTTTTTCTACAAAAATTTAAAAAAGTGTTTATTTTTGTTCAAAAATAAAGAAATTTTTCTTACCTTTTTTAATTAAAAATAAATTATTTTCATCTTTTAAATTAGCACTAATCATTTCAATGTGAGCAATTTTTTGACCATTGATTTCTAGAGCACCCTGAGCTATAAATTCGTTTAATTCTCTTTTAGAATTAAAGACTTTTTGTTCAATCAAACTAGCTGCACTAAAGTTAGCTGAACTCAAAAGTGGAAGTACTTTTTTCAATTCTTGTTTATTTTCATAGCTAATTTCTTGATAACTAGTTTTACCAAATAAAATATCCGAAATTTCAAGAGCACTTTTAAGTCCAGATTTGCCATGAATATTGGCTACAATTTCATGAGCTAACTCTTTTTGTAAAATTCTTGCCTTTTTATTTTCATTATGTGTTACAATAAGTTCATTAATTTTACTAAGTGGTTGAAAAGATAGTCATTTGATAATTTTTTCAGCTTGTGCATCGCTTTGATTAAACAAAAATTGATACAAATTATAGGGGCTATACATATTAGCATCTAGTCAAATTGGGCTCCCGCCAAAGGTTTTTCCAAATTTAACACCATTTTCATCAGTTAACAAATTGACTGTCATCACAAAGGCGTCTTGTTTGTGATTAGCAACTGTTTTTTTGATTAGATCTAGTCCAGTAACCATGTTACCTCACTGATCGGAACCACCAGCTTGAGCTACCACATTAAAATTTTCGTATAGATATTTAAAGTCTCAACCCTGAATTAGTTGGTAGGAAAACTCTGTAAAAGAGAGTCCGCTTTGGATTCTAGTGGCAATGGAGTCTTTAGCTAAAAGATAGGCAATGTTGATGTTTTTGCCAATATCGCGTAAAAATTCGATAATATTCATGTCTTTATAAATTTCTAGATTATCAAAAACATTAAGATTGAATTTTTGTAGCTGAGCAATAATTTTGGCTTTATTTTCTAAGAGAGTTTGATTGGATAATAACACTCTTTCTTTGGAAGCAAAAGAAGGATCTCCGATCATTCCAGTGGCACCACCGACAACTGCGATAACAGGAATATCAAATTGCTTTAACCTTTGCAATAGATTAATTGCAATATAATTTCCAAGGTGGAGCGAACTAGCTGTTGGATCAAAACCAATATAAATTTTTTTACCTTTTTCAAGATTCAAAAATTTATCTTGGTCACTGATATCTTTTAAAATTCCTCGCAGTTGAAGATCTTCTAAAAATTCCTTGTTATTCACTTTTTTCCTTTTTTAATTCTATTGGAAATAAATCTAAATTAATATGACAATATCCATTAGGATTTTTTTCAAGGTATTTTTGGTGATATTCTTCAGCTAAACTAACATCGTTTACTGGTAAAATTTCAATATAATTTGGTCGATTTTCACTAGCTTGAAAATCTTTTTGAAATTGTGCAAAAACCTTTAAAAGTTGTTCACTTTTGCTATAAATTCCAATTCGGTATTGAACTCCTTTGTCACCTCCTTGTTTATTGAGTGAGTAAGGATTTACTATCTGTAAAAATAAATTTCATAGTTGTTTTTCAGTAATTAAATTTTCATCGTAATTAATTTCAACAGCTTCGACATGTCCTGATGATTGGCAAACTTGTTTGTAAGTTACACCTTCAAAACCGCCGTTGAGATAAACCACACTAGTGCTAATAACTCCTTTGGCTTTGTCAAAAAAGGCTTGTGCACCTCAAAAACAACCAGCAGCTATATAAATTTGTTTCATATTTCTCCTTATTTTTCTAAAAGTATTGCTATTTCTTTGTCATAAATTGGCTTGTTATCTACTCATGGGGTTTCTAAAATAATAGGGATGCTGTCAAATAAAGGATCATGGACAATTTTTTTTAGTGCTTCAAGACCAATTTTACCTTGTCCTATGTTTGCGTGGCGATCTCTTTTTGATCCAAGATGGTTTAATGAGTCATTCAAATGAATGACTTTTAAATATTTTAGTAGCCCTGATTTTTTAATTTTTGCTATAAAGTCATCATAGTTGTGCAAGTTATAACCGGCATCCCAAATGTGGCAAGTATCTAAACAAATTGCGATGCGCTCAGAGTTGACTTGTTCAACAATATACACCAATTCTTCAAAAGTAGTCCCAATTTCTGTTCCTTTTCCAGCCATTGTTTCAATGCAAATAACAACATCTTGTGTTTGTGAAATCACGTATTTCAAAGATTCTATTAATTGTTCAATACTTGCTTGTCGACTAAAAGTTGTGTGCGAACCAGGATGAAGAACTAAATATTTAGCTCCGATATATCTAACTCTATTGATTTCTTCTATTAAGAATTTATTTGAAAATTCATGCTTTGCTATACTTGCGTTGTTAATAATGTAAGGAGCATGAACAATGATATCTTCAGGTTTGACAATATCTAAAAACATTTGTTTATATTCGTTTAGTTTGTAGTTTTCAACAGGTACTCTTCTAGTAGTTTGAGGTGCTCCAAGGAAAATCATCATGGTATTTGCTTTGTTTTTCAAGGATTCATCGACTGCACCTGGCAAATAATAAGGTTTTTTAAAAGAAATGTGTGAGCCTAATTTGATCATAATACTTTTAGATATTTTCTAAAATCTCTTTCTGTAATATAGTATGTATTTCAATTTTAGCAAAATTTTCTTTTAAGATATCACTAATATTGTAAATAAAACATTGTTCAATTAAATGACTGACTTGCAAAACCTTTATTTTATGTTGATCTATAGCTAATTGATCTGATCATTTTAAATCGGAGGTGATGACTAAATCTGCTTTATGTTTTTTGGCATTTAAAACGGCTTCAATACCACCGCTTCCAGGTAAAATTGCAACCTTTTTTAATTTATAATTTTTTTTCACATTTGATTGTAAATGCTTTATTTTTATAGCTTTTTTAATTATTTGAACCATTGAATTAAAATCCAAATCTAGCTTTATTAATAAATTGGCAGGATCCAATGTTTCTGCATTGCTAGTATCCAAATTTAATTGTTTAATAATTGAATAAGCTGTTGCTTGATTGCTAAAATCATAATTAGTATGTAGTGCTAGAATACTAATTTTGTTTTTTCTTGCAAGCGATGTTACACTTTTTTTGTAAGGAGCTTTTAAATATTCATCTTTTTTGCTAGAAAAAAAATAAAATGGATGATGCACAATTATTAAATTTACCTTCATTTTTATACACTTTTTAATGATATCGCGTGTTAAATCCAGAGTTATTAAAATCTTGTTTACTTGCTCATCAAATAACAAATTTCAACCTGAATTATCTCAAGGTGCTTGGTTTTCTAAAGGAAATTTTTCTAGTAAAAAATTGCCAATTTGTTCAACTTTCATCTATGATAATCCCTTTTCTGATCATCTTCTTTGTGGTGCACGCAATTTTTTTAAAATCTTGGATTCAATTTGTCTAATTCTCTCTTTGGTAACACCTCTATCAGCAGCTAATTCATCATAACTATGTGCTCTATATTGTCTACCATTTTTATCATTACCAATTCCATAACGACGCATGATAAACTCTTGTTCTTCCTCTTCTAAATTGTTTTTAATCATTTCAATTAAAACTTTAGATTTTTCTTCTTGTTCTGCATAGTCTGAAGGTGAAATAACACTTTCATCTTTAATAAAATCAGAAAATGAACTATCTTCTTCTTTACCTATTGCTTTGTCAAGTGAAATAGGATCTATATTAATTTTCCTTATATAACGTACTTTTTCTGGTGTAAAATCGGCTCCCATTACATCGGCAATTTCTTCAGCTGAAGGAGTAACACCATTTTTTTGCTGCAACTCACGCTCAATTTTATTTATTTTATTAATAGTTTCAACCATGTGCACTGGAATACGAATAAGTCGAGCTTGATCAGCGACAGCGCGAGTTATTGATTGTCTAATTCATCAAGTTGCGTAAGTAGAAAACTTAAATCCTTTAGTTCGATCATATTTCGAAATCGCCTTCATAATTCCTAAATTACCTTCAGAAATCAAGTCAATAAAGTTTAAACCACGATTTTTATAACGCTTTGCATTATTGATAACCAAACGCAAGTTTCGCTTAATTAAGGTATCACGAGCTTTTCTACCTACGCGCCCTGGTATTTCCATTTTTCTAGCTAGTTCTTGTTCTTCTTCATATGTTAGTAGTTTTCCGTATTTACCAATTCAGCGCATGTATCACTTGATTATGTCGTTAGTGTCAGTGAGCTTGTTTCTATAAGTATCATCACTAAATATTTTTGGTTTGCGAGATTCATGAATATCGTGGTGATCCATATAGTCCTCATCATCAATATCTTGAATTTTTAGTGAGTCATCTACCTCTGTAAAATCTTCATCATCAATGTCTTCTAAATCACTAGAATCTATGTCGATGTTGTCTAAATCTTCACTATCTAAAAAGGTTTTTTTAGCTTTTTTGACTTTTTTATTAGTTAATTTTATGAGCTCATCTTTATCAACTTTTTTCTGGTCATCTTGATCAATATCGAGGCTAATAATTCCTTTTTGTATTAATATTTCAAAAACTTGATCAATTTGGTTTTCATCAATAGATAATTTTTTCTTTTCCAAAAATGAGGAGACTTCACTTTGTGTTAAAAAAATGTCTTTGTTAACAGATTTATTGTTTTTTTTATCTAGTTTAGCTTTCTTTTTTTCTAATAATTTAGCAAGTTTGTCGATTAAAAAGTTGTATGGATCACTCTCTTTTTTTGATTTAGCTTTTGTTGTTTTTTCTACTTCTTTTTTAGTTTTAGATTTTTCGCTTGTTGTTGATTTTTCTTTAGTTTTTGTCGCTTTTTTAAGCTCTGTTTTTTTATCTAAAATCCCTTGATTATCTAATTTTGTTTCTAATTCTTTTTTAGTTTTTTTACCCATAGTTTTCTTAGTTTTGGTAGTAGTTGCTTTTTTTGCAATGTTGTCATTTTTGCTTTTCATAGTTTCTCTTTATTTTAATTTTTAAATATTTTTAGGAGTAATTCTTCTTGTTCTTTTGGATCTGTAGTTTCATTAATTCTTTTGATTTTATTGTTAATATCATGATTTTTTTTGTTCAAATTAGCATAATCAATTCAATCAGCAAATTCTTCTAATGTCACAGGTGTGATATCTAAATTTCAATAATCATAAAATTCTTTGCCTATCATTTTCAAAAGTTGCTCTCGAGTATCCATTATCATTTTGGCATGTGCTTCTGGTTGTTGATGGATTTTTTCAATTGATTCAAAATAGTTTTTGTTTTTTGCATCTATAAATTTGTAATCACTTCTTTTTAAAACATTAATAAATTTTTGATCTAGTAAAACGACTAATAATATTTTGAGTTCAAAAAACAAAGGCGTAACTGGAGGAAAATTAAAACTACCTTTTGATTCTACTTTACGATGATTGCTAGGTGGTATGTAATAATGTTTTTCTAATTCATAGCCAGGATCAAAGTTGTAGTCATCACTATTGAAGAAATTTTGCTTGAGGTAATCATCTTTAAATTGAAAGGCAGAAGAAGGAATATTTAAATCTGTTTCAATTTTTTTTAGAAATATTTCTCTTGCAGCAAGGCTACTTTTTTCTAAATATCATTTGATATTTTTGACAAAATTTTCTAAGTGTTGACTACTATTTTTGTTTATTGATTTAAGAAAAAAATTGTATACAAAATCGAGCGCACTTTTTTTATTTCTAATAGCTTTTTGCAAACTTTGTTTGCCATATTTTTCAAAATATTCATCAGGATCCATTTTATCTTCTCAACTAATAACAAAAGTAGTAATCTTGTTTTTTAAAAGAATTTGGATTGATTTTAAAGTGGCATTATTACCAGCATCATCTACATCTAAAACTAGTGTAACTTGTTTATTTTTCAACAAGTTTATATGATTTTCAGTCAATGATGTGCCCATAAGTGCGACAACATTGTGAATTCCATCACGATAAAAAGCAATAGTATCCATAAAACCTTCAGTTATTATGATTTCTTTATTTGGACCTTCAAATTCTTTTGCTCTGTGATAGTTGTATAAAATATTTGATTTTGAAAATAGCGAAGAGCTAGCTGAATTGAGATATTTAGGATTCTCATTTTCTAAACTTCTTCCAGAAAAAGCAACAATATCACCTTTCTCATTGCTGATGGCAAAAGTTAGTCTATTAGTAAAAAAGTCATTGTCTAAATTGTTAATTAATGAATAATTAACAAGCAAAGAGTGTTCAAAACCTAGATTGTATAGTTTTTCTTTGATGCCTTCAGCTGGTGCAAATCCGATGTTAAATGTTTGGATAATATCTTCACTAATCCTTCTTTTTTGAAGATATTTTTTAATTTTTTCATCTTTATTATGGTACAAATATAAAAAATAAATTTTGCTTGCATTACTAAGAGCACTAAGGGCTTGTTTTTCTACTTCAGTATAAATTTGAGTTTCTTTTAAAACTAAATTGGTGTTGAGTTGTAAATTATAGGTAGTGTTAAGAAAATTGATTACCTCATTAAAGCTTCAATTGTGATATTTAATTAAAAATTGAATTACATCACCTGCTTGGTTGCAAGCAAAACATTTGAAAATTTTCCTATTAGTTGATACAGAAAGTGAAGGTTTACTATCATCGTGAAATGGACAAATTCCCAGGTAGTTATTGCCTTTTTTGCTTAAATTTATGTATTGTGATATGACACTGTGAATGTCAATATTGTTTTGAATATAAGCTCGTAATTCTTGGATATTCATTTATTCCTTTGCAAATTTGTTTAGAAAATCAACAATTTTATCTAAGGCAATTCTCTCTTGCTGCATACTATCACGGTATCTAATTGTGACACTATTGTCATTTAAACTATCATAGTCAAATGTGATGCAAAATGGTGTTCCAATAGCATCTTGCTGGCGGTAGCGCTTACCAATAGAGTTAGCTTCTTCAAAAATTGCACTAATTTTATTGGTTAGTAAATTTTCAAAAATTTGATAAGCTTGTGGAGATAATTTTTTAACTAAAGGTAAAACTGCCACTTTGTAAGGAGCCATTTTGTAGTTAAATTTTAGTAGGTAGCGATCATTTTCTTCTTCATATTCAAAGGAGTTTTCTAAAATACTTAACATTAGACGATCAAGTCCGACTGAGGGCTCAATTACATGGGGAACAATTTTTTGATTGGTAGTTAAATCAAGGTAATCCATTTTTTGTCCACTGTATTTTTGATGTGTTTGCAAATCAAAATCACCGCGGTGGGCAATACCATATAATTCTCCTCAACCAAAACCAAAATTAAATTCATAATCAGCAGTTGCATTAGAATAGTGTGCCAATTCTGATTCTTGGTGATGTCTTAGACGAACATTGTCTGATTTTAGACCCACTTGTTGTAAAAAATTGCCCACTTTTTCTAAATATAGTTGATAAATTTTGTTGCTATCTTGTGGGTGGCAAAAAACTTCAAGTTCCATTTGTTCAAATTCTCGAGTACGGAAAATAAAGTTTCCAGGTGTAATTTCATTACGAAAAGCTTTTCCTATTTGTCCAACAGCAAAAGGTAATTTTGTTCTTGTAGAGCGTAGGATATTTTGAAAATTAATAAAAATTCCTTGCGCAGTTTCTGGACGTAAATAAATACTTTGTTTTTGATTTTCAACAACACCTTGTTGAGTTTCAAAAAGCAAATTAAATTGTCGAATTGGTGATCAATCAGTTTGGCAATTGTCATAAAATTTGATTTCTAAAAGCTTTGCATTTTGTTCTTCGACACTTAATTTATCTACTTCTAAATCAGGAAAAATTTCTTCTAAGAGATGATCTACTCTATATCTTTTTTTATTAATTTTGTTTTCAACAAGTAAGTCATTGAAGTTATCCAAGTGACCAGAAGCGAATCACACTTTTGGATTTAGTAAAATTTTTGTATCTATTAAATAAGCATGTGGTTGACTATTTATAAAAAAATCTTGTCAAAAATTTTTGATATTATTAGCTAGCAAAACACCTAAATGTCCATAGTCTCATGTATTTGCTAAACCACCATAGATTTCTGATCCTTGAAAAACAAAACCAAATTGTTTTAAATGGTTAACGAAAAATTGATAATCTTTTTTTTGCATAATCACCTAATATTATGTTATTTTTCAAAAAAACCTTCAAAAGTGTTATTTTTTCCGGAAAAATCCTTAATTTTTTTTGACATTGCCTCAAATTCATTAAGCATTCTGTTAAATTCAGAACTTGAGCGTCCTGAACCTTTAATAATACGATTTTTTCTACTAGATTGCTTTAAAAGTTTAGGTTTTTTGCGCTCTTCAAGTGTCATTGAGGAAATTAAAATTTCATATAGTTTAATTTTAGATTCGGCATTGCTAATTTGTTGATCATTGATTTTACCAGCCATTCCTGGAATCATTTTGATGATTTTGCTGAATTTGCCCATTTTTCTAATTTGGTACAAACTATTTAATAAATCATCTAGATTAAAATTTCCAGATAGCATTCTTTTTCCTAATTTTTCAGCCTGTTTGTGATCAATATTTTGCTCGGCTTGTTCTATAAAAGAGAGAACATCTCCCATTCCCAAAATTCGATCAGCAATTCTATTTGGGTGAAAAATTTCAAGGGAACTAATTTTTTCTCCACTACCAATAAAATTAATTGGAATTTTGAGCAAGTGAGTTATTGAAAGTGCTGAACCTCCACGAGCATCAGAATCTAATTTGGTAATAATAGCCCCGTTTAATTTAATTCTGTCGTTAAAAACTTGTGCTACATTAATGACATCTTGTCCTGAAAGAGCATCTGTTACAAATAGAATTTGATCAGGATGGATAATTTTTTTTAGATCTACTAGTTCATCCATAAGAGGCTCGTCAATAGCAAGTCTTCCAGCTGTATCAAAAATTATAAGGTCAAAATCATTGTCCTGTGCATATTGGATAGCATTTTTTGCAATTTCTTGTGGAGTTGCATCTTGACTAAATACCTCAATACCAATTTGTTTTCCTAATTGCTTTAACTGTTCAATTGCGGCTGGGCGATAGATATCACAGGCTACCAACAACGGTTTTTGAGAGTGTTTTTTGTTTTTAGCAAATAAGGATAATTTAGCCGCGGTAGTAGTTTTTCCTGAACCTTGGAGACCAACTAATATTATTTTGCTTAAGGGTTTTTTGAAAATTACCTGTTGACTATTGTTACCTAAAATTTTTACTAAATTTTGATGCAAAATTTTGATAAATTGCTGTTGTGGATTTAATTTTCCTGTTAATCCCTGCTCAATAACTTGTTTTTTTACATCAGAAATAAATGCTTTTACAACTAATAAGTTAACATCGGCTTCTAAAAGTGCAAACTTAATATCACGAATAATAGAAGTTAAATCATCTTCACTAATCACTGTTGATTTTTGCATTTTTGTTAATGATTTTTGTAATCTACCACTTAAAAAATCTAGCATATTAATAGAAAATTTCCCTCAAGAGGGAAAGTTTTATCCTTTTATAAATTTTAAAAATTAATTTTGTTTTGCTTTTGCAATTTGTGCTTGAACTTCTTGTGAAAAGTCAACTGTTTCTTTTTCAATACCTTCACCTACTTCAAAGCGCACAACTTTTATTAATTTAGCACCATTATTTTGTAAATATTTTGAAACTGAAATAGCACTATCCATAGCAAAATCTTGATATTCAAGTACAAATTTTGATAATTCTTTGCTAATCATACCTTTTAAAATATTAGCTTTAATGTTTTCAGGTTTTCCTTCTAATACTTTAGAGCTTGCAAATTCTTGTTGAATTTTACTCATTTTTTCAGCTGGAACATCAGATTCAAAAATGTAATCTGGATTTAATGCAGCGGTGTGCATAGAAATATTTTTAGCAACCTCTTCACTACCACCTTTGATAATTGTGATTGTTGCAATTTGGCCATTAGAGTGAACGTATAAACCTGCATTTTCTCCAGCGCTAATATTTGTTTTGATTGCTCTTCTTAAATTAATTTTTTCACCAATTGTTGCTGTAGCGTCAGTTACTAGTTCACTAATAGTTTTACCTGATTTTGTCTTTACTTGTAGCGCTTGTTCAAAACTATCAAATGGTTGCTCTAATAGTGTTGTTGCAATAGTGTTTTTTAAATCAATAAAATTTTGGTTTTTAGCTACAAAATCTGTTTCAGAATTTAATTCAAAAATTACGATATTTTCTTCATTTTTAATTGCAGAAACAAGTCCTTCAGCAGCAATTCTATTTGCTTTTTTAAGAGCTTTAGCTTTTCCATTTTCTTGTAATCAAACTACTGCTTTGTCTAAATCATAATCAGTATTTTCTAAAGCTTGTTTGCAATCTACAAAAGGAGCATCTGAAATTTCTCTTAATTTTTTAATCTTTAATAAAATTTCTTCTTTTTTTACCATTATTTCTCCTTATTACTCTTCGTTTTCTGTTGTTTTTTCAGTTTTTAAACTACTATTTTTTTGAATATTAACTTTTGTGCTTTTTTCAAAACTTGTTTTTTTGAATCTAAGTTGTTTTTGTTCACGTTCTGGATCTTCAGGTAGGATCACCTTGTCATCACTTTGATAAGCAAAAATTTGTTTTCCACCCTTTGCAACTGCGATAGCATCTGCTAAAATGGTAAAAATTAATGTAAGTGATTTAGTGGAATCATCGTTTGCTGGAATTCCAAAATCAACTAAAGCAGGATCTGTGTTAGTATCAATGATACCAATAATTTTAATTCCTTTTTTTCTTGCCTCTTTAACAGCTATTATATCTTTATTAGGATCAGCCACAAGCATAACAAGTGAATTAATACTATTTTCTTTTAAATTACGAATACCATTTAGGTTTTTTTGCA
The DNA here is from genome assembly GCF_000026765.1 of Mesomycoplasma conjunctivae. Taxonomy (NCBI): domain Bacteria; kingdom Bacillati; phylum Mycoplasmatota; order Mycoplasmoidales; family Metamycoplasmataceae; genus Mesomycoplasma; species Mesomycoplasma conjunctivae. Next base: position 119,484 of record NC_012806.1, read on the forward strand.
ATTTAGCAAGAGTTTTGTGTTTTAAAAGACCTTCTTTTTTAGTATATCCTTCAAAGTTTCTCTCAGCTTGTTTTTCTAATTCTTCCATAGTTTTTAGTCTTGATAAAATAGTTCTACTATTTGTGATAGTACCACCAAGTCAACGATCTGAAACATATATTGAATTAGTTCTAATTGCTTGTTCTTCAATAACTTTTTTAGCTTGTTTTTTTGTCCCAACAAATAGGAAGGTTGCTCCTTTTTGAGCAAATTTATTAACTAATTTATATGCAATTTCAAGTATTTTTTGGGTTTTTAGCACATCAATAATGTGTGTTTCATTTCTTTTACGTTTAAGAATGTAAGGTGCCATTTTTGGATGTCATTGTGATGATTTGTGACCAAAATAAGCACCAGCTTCTAGTAATTTTTGCTTGGAAACAATTGGTGTTTCGGTTGCAACTTCCTTTTTAGCATCTAATTTGTCTTTTTCATCAATAGTTGTTGTATTTTCTGTTGTAAGTGATAAATTCATATTTTTTAATTTCCTTTAGTTTGTTAAATTTCTTTTAAAATTTCGAACAGCTAGCACTTTAAAAGCACACCCAACTGAATCCATTTTAAAAATTTTTAATAATTATTTTTTACGCTACAAATTTGTATAAAAATTTTACTAAAAAATTGTAAAAAAACAATATATTTGTGCATAAAAATTAAACCATCGAGCCAATGTGTTCAACAAAATCGATAATTCCAGGATATGTTAGGATAACCTCTATACCATTTTTCTTTAAAAAATCAACGGAAATAGATTTTTCTGTTTTATCAAATTTGCTAATATCTAAAATAAAAAATTGTTCATATTGCTTGAAAAAAATGATAAAAAAAGCACAACCTTTATGTTTTCTAATTTGTTCTAAATACTGAATTTGATGATCAGGAATTTGTTTAATATTGAGTAAATTTTCATTGGTACTTTTAGCTTCAAAAGCAACAAAAATTCCATTATAAATTCCATAGTAATCAACAGTAGATTTTTTTAAAACCATTCCTTTTTTAACTGATAAATCTTTTCCTATTTTTTTAAAACTGATATCAAGATTTTTTTTGTGAAAAATAGCCACACCATTTCTGTTGTAAAAATCAATTGTATTGTTAATAATTGTCTCAAGAATCATTCCTCTATTTTTGTGGTTCATATATATAATTAGACTTTGTTTAAAAAATGTATAAAAATGAAGACAAAAATAGCAAAAAAAGTAGATTTTTCTTGTTTTGGTTACCTTAAATATTAAAAATTTTATTATAATATTATTAAATGATAGGAATAGATATTACTTCAATTGCAAGATTTAAAAAAAACTATAATGTCTTTGCAGATAAAATTTTACACAAAAATGAACAAGAAAAATTTGCACAATTACAAGATGACGATTTAAGAGCAAAATTTTTAGCAACAAGGTGAGCAATCAAAGAAGCATTATATAAAGTAGACAATCAATTTTCACATTTTAATCTAGTAAATATTCAAAAAAAAGGTTTAAAATATATACTCATTGATGAACAAGGTGAGCCAAACTTGCATTTTGATATCTCTACTTCTAGTGAATCTGATTTTTTAATAGCTATTGTCCAAGGAGTCTAACTAATGTTAATAAAAATAAAACTAGCACTTTTGAGTCCGATTTGACTTTGAAGAATTCGCAAGGTAAGAAGTCTTTGGAAAAAAGTAAAAACAGGTAAAAAAGATATTACACCACAATATCGTAATGATTTAATTTTGTTTTATGCCAAGCGACTTTTGAAAACTTTTAATACTAATATTAAAGTGGTTGGTAAAGAAAATTTATTGAAAAATCCAAGCTTAATTGTCGCCAATCACAAATCTGTTGCTGATCCTTTTTTGCTTTTTTATGCTTTAGAAAATAAAGAAAAAACTCAAGATGAGGTCAACCCTATTTTGACTTTTGTTGCTAAAAAAGAGCTAAGCAAATCTCGAATTAATAAGTGAATTTTGGGCTCTATTGACACCTTTTTTATTGATCGCCAAAAAATTCGCCAGGCTCTTAAAACCATGGATGAGTTTGGAAGATTTGTACGCGAAAATCGCACTACCGGTGTTATTTTTCCTGAAGGAACAAGAGTTCAAGAATCTCATATTGGCGAATTTAAAGCAGGTGCTTTTCAAGTAGCTAAACAATTTTCACTACCTATTATTCCCATTACTATTAATAATTCACAAGATGTTTTTAATACCAAAAGAACTAAAAAAATTGATGTAGAAATCATCATTCACAAACCAATTAAATCACTACAAGTCAGCTCACAAAATATTCAAGCTTTGGCTAAACAAACGCAGTCAATAATTGCAAAATACTATAAAAATTTTGGTGATAAATAATAATGTTAGAAAAAGATATAGAGTTTAAATTTCAAAATTTTAGTGGTCCATTAGAATTACTTTTAGATCTTGTTCGTAGTAAAAATGTAGACATTATGGATGTTGATTTAGTTGATCTTGCTAATCAATATGTTGCCATAATTGAACACGTTAAGAACAAAAATATTCACATCGCTAGTGAATATTTAGTTATGGCGGCCACACTAATTCACATTAAAGCAAAGATGTTGTTACAAGTCGACAATAAAGAAGTTGATGTAGAATTAGAAGAAGATAAAGCACAAATTTTAGCACTACTTTCTGAATATCAACAAATTAAAAATATTGCTCTTATGCTCAAGGAACAATTAGAACATCGTAATAATTATTTTGAAAAAAATGTTAGTGACTACCAAGAATTTAAACGTCCTTTAGTTCAAGATAAATTAGATGGTCACTCTTCGCTTGTTAAACTTTTAGAAATTATTAAACTAATGTTTGACCGAACACGGGCACAGAAAAAAATTATGATTAAAACTGATGAAGTTTTTGTTAGCCCTGATCAACAAAATCTCTATGTAATGGAGTTGCTAAAAAATAATGAGCAGCTAGAATTTGACCAAGTTTTTGCCCTGCCTTCGCTTAAGCATTTTTCAATTACATTAATTGCTGTCTTGGAAATGGCAAAAAAAAGAATTTTATATTTAGAACAAGCAAGACAATTTGCTGATATTAAAATTTATCGAGGAACACAAGATGAAGAATAGAATCATTGAAGCTATTATGTATGTTCAAGGTGAAAAAGGTCTTTCATCAGAACAGTTACAAAATACACTTAAATTAGACAAAATTAATGAAGCTAGAAAAATGCTAAAAGACTTTGCAATCCGCTTTAATAAAGAACACAGAGGCTTAACAGTAATTGAATTTAATGATGTTTTTAAGTTTGTTACTAGTAAAGATTTAAAACCTTTTTTAATTGAATTTGTAAGCAATGAAAGAAAGTATAAATTAACTAATTCAGCAATAGAAGTAGCCGCTATTGTAGCTTATAAACAACCAGTGACTAGATCTATGATTAATCAAATTCGTGGCGGAATTAATTCTGATTATATTGTAGGTTCTTTGTTAGCTAAAGGCGTTATTGAAGAAGTAGGAACAGCATCTACTCCAGGAAATCCAACTTTATATGGTGTTACAAACAGATTTTTTGATTATTTTAAATTAAGATCTATTAAAGATTTACCTAAATTTAAAGAATTTGAATTTCACAAAAGCGAATCAGAAATTGAACAGACTGAAGAACAAGGTTTTGACCTTTTTGGTTCACAAAGGGAGTTTGAAGAAGAATAATTTATGAGTTTAATAATTACAACTCAAACTAAAAAACAAACGCAAGTTGCTATTAGTTTTGAACATAATCTCAATGTTTTAAATTCAGTTATAGTTGGAACAATTGGTCAAGAAGCTAACAATATTAATGAGAATTTTATTTTTACCAAATCAACAGTAATTGCTGAATTTTTTAAACAAACCCAAATTAATAATGTCCTTATTGCTCACAATGGGAATGATTTTTCTTTTGCTTTTAGTTCAATTATCAACACGGTTTTAAACAAGAAAAAAATTTATTCAGGGATACTAAATAATGAAATTGGATCCTCAAAAACAATAGCTAAACAATTTTTTCTTAATGAAAAAAAGTATGATTTTTTTATTTATATTGAAGTATTAAATGTTAACAAAAACAAAAATATTGTTAAAATTTATCTTTTAAATTCACAACTAAAAATGCTAACTAAAGAAGAAGAAAATTTTATTAACAATACTGCAATTAATGAAATTGTCTATAAAAAAGAAGATATTTTAGATTCAAAATCTATTTCTACTAACAATGATGATTTATTATTTTGGTTTGCAAACAAAGATCTAGATTGGCAAAAAATTGAAAATAATTATCAATTTTTTGATGCCAATTATGTTAGTCAACTTAATAATTTTTTCAAAGAAGAACAAATTAATATTGAAAAATTATCACCAATTAGAAAACACTTTAAACAACTTACAATCATCAAACAAGCAAAAGAAAATTCACTTATTTGAAGAAAAATTATTAATAGTACTCAATTTAAAACTAAATATGTTTTTTGAATAAAAAATAATAAAATTAAAATTGCACACAGAAAAAATTTAATTTTTAATATTATTAAGGATGATGATATTAAATTTTTAGTTTTAGATTATATTAGAAACAATTTTAGCAAATCTACTCAATTTTTAATTAGTTATGAATCTAAACCTTTTTTTAACAATTTTGTACAAAAGTATTTTAATGGCAAAATCCACTATTATTCTGAATATAACCAAGTTGCTGAAAATTCTATTTACAATATTAAGCAAAAAAATAATGATAACTTAATTATTATTAATCAAGATGGTATTTTCTTTTCTCCAAAATCTAATAGTGAAAAAATCTATTTTGGTTTGAATACATCTTTTTTATTATTTTGATTTGTTCAAATTTTAGATTACTATAGCAAAAATAAACAGGATATATTTGACGTTATTGACAAAGTAAAACAAGAATCAGATTTTGTTTATCGTTATAAAACAAAAATGTTTATTAGTCGAAACTCATTTTTCAACTTATTAAACGAGTTAATTAATAGCGATGACATTAAAAGTTTTAATTTTGAATTAGATAAACAAAACCTTAATAATAATTATATTATTGCTAAATTTTTTCTAGAAAAAGGTGATTATTTTAAACTTCTTTATTCTAAAGAAGAGGAAAAATTATCAATAACTACTTTTTTAAAAAGTGCAAATCATAGTGAAAAAGAGGCTATCTTTTTAGAAAATAAAATTATTAATAAGGTTAAAATTGTTAAAAAAGATACAACTATTTCAAAAAAAAATACTAAAAAGAATGTAGCTAAATTAGCAATTTTCTTAACAGTTATTATTTTAATTGTCTTCCTCTTAATCTATAAATTTTATAATTCTAGTTTTCAAAATGGTTCACCCACTGGTATTTTTATAAAATTTTATGACTATTTTTTTACACCTAAAATTTATAGATTTTATTTTATTATCAATTTAATTTTGTTTATAATTTGAATGATTTTGATGTCAGTTCAAATTAAACGAGTTTTGCATTATCAAGGAATTAATCCGCATTTTAAACATCTTTTTGTAGCAACCTTTATTTCAGGATTTATGCAAATGTCTACTCCTTTTGCTTTTGGTGGTGAAATTTCATACTATTGATATTTGCAAAGAAAAGGTTATCCTTTAAAAAATATTAGTGCAACTCTTACATATAACGCACTAGTACACCAAATATTTAATTTATTGATTTCAATTTTATTTATTTCATTAGGTTTTTATTTTTATAGAGATCTTTTTAACCTAGATAGTACAGAAAAAATTATCTTTTTTATTTGATTAATTGCTAATATATTTTTAAATATTTTTGTACTTTTAATTATTATAGTAATTGGGATTTGAAAGAAATTACAATATTGATTAATTAGAAATTTTGTTTGATTATTACACTTAAATATCTGAAAAAAAATTGAAGATAGTAAACGTGTAGAATACAATATTCAATTTTTTATAGATAATTTCAAAAATCAATTTATTGAAGTTTTAGCTAATAAATCACTATTATTTGAAGTCTTACTAGTTTACAAATTACCATTATTTTTAGTAAGCTCGTCTTTTGCAACACTAGTTTTAACTCTTCAAAAAGCAAACTACAACATCAATGATTTATCAATTATTGATTATATAAAATTTTTATCAGGAAATACTATTTTAGCAATGTCTAATAATTTAAGTCCAGCCCCCGGAGGTGTTGGCTCTGTTGATATTATTACGCAATTAGTATTTAAATCATATTTTAGGCAAGATGATAACCTAAATTTAACTATTTTTAACTTTGCTAACAGATTTTATACTTGATTTTTACCTTATATAATTTCAGCTTTTGGCATCATTACTGTTTGAATTGGTGAAAAAAGAATTGATAAATATAAAGAAATTCGAAAAACTTTAGAATTAAATTCTAGTTTAAAAAGTCAAATTACTAAGTCTTCAACAAAATTTTATAAATACGCAATTCTATTTTGAAGTGTTATTGTAATAGTGTTTTCCTTATTTATTTTACTTCACTAGTATTTTTAGTATATTGAGCTGCTATTGCAATCATTGCGCCATTATCGGTGCAATATTTTTTTTCTGGAATAACAATTTGATATTGATTACTATATGATTCAATTAAGCTGCGTATTTCACTATTAGCGGCGACTCCACCTACTAAAGTAATTGATTTGACATCAAAATTTCTAAGTACTAAGTCAATTTGTCTTTTTAAATATTTAATAATAGTTTTTTGAAAAGAAACTGCTATTAATTTTTGTAATTTGTCATCTTCAAAAGCTTTAGTTTTATTGATGTAATTGATAACTTGAGTTTTGATACCACTAAAAGAAAAATCATAAGGATTTTCAAAAATTTTTGGTATACTAAAGTCAATAAGTTGTTTAAAATCAACACTTTTATTGATGTTATCAATGATTGGTCCACCTGGGAAACCAAGGTTTAATTTGCGCGCAATTTTGTCATAAATTTCCCCTAAAGCATCATCTTTTGTACTACCTAAAACTTCTAAATCATACTCATTTTTAGCATAAATTAATTGACTATGACCCCCTGAAATTAAAAGTGATAAACAAGGAAATTCAATATTATTATTAATAGCAGCTGATCAAAAATGACCTTTTAAATGATTAACAGGAATTAGTGGTTTATTGTATAGCATCGCAATTGCACTAGCTAGTAAAAAACCCATCTGTAGAGATCCAAGCAGTCCAGGTTCTTTTGTATAGGCAATAATATCTAGTGTGGAAAAATCAACTTGATATTTATTAATTAATATATCCACAATATATGCAAGATTTTGTGAGTGCTCTCGTGAGGCGATTTCTGGAACTGTGCCTCCAAATTTTTTATGAATATCAATTTGACTTAAAGTTAGCATTATCTTTACTTGATTATCTTCTAAAATTGCAATAGAGGCATCATCATGAGATGATTCAATACCTAAAATTTTCATATTTTTCCTTTCAAATTATCACCTTATTGTTAATAAAATTATAGCTTATTTATTGAGAAATATTTTTTAGATTTTACTATAAAAGCTGTTTATTTTTAAACACTTTTTAATAATTTTTAACTACTTTTATTCTATGTTTTAAATTTTTATTTTTAATAAGTGAAATATTGTTAGATAATAAAAGAAATCATATATAATCATGCAAGATAACATAAAGAAATTCACAACTATTAAACTTTTTGTAGGTGCTAGAAGCTGGGTCACCTTGCCAAAGTTTTAGTTATGCAGGAACTAAAAAAGGTTTAGAATATGCTCGTGGACAGATGATTTTTCATTATGTAAAGTTTTATAACAATTGTGTCCCAAAATGTTTTTATTTGAAAATGTCAAGTATCTCTTAAGACATAATAAAGTCAGCACTTTTAAACAAATTTATAGCTTTTTAAAACAACAAACTCACCAACTAGAAAATAAAATTTTAAATGCTTTTGATTATGCTATGCCCAAAAACGAGAACGATTAATAATTGTTGGAATTTGAAATGATTTAGTTGATTCTATTGATTTTAGTTTCCCAAAAAACACAAAACATTCAAGGCTTTAAAGGATGTTTTAGAAAATGTGCCAAAAAGCATGGGAACACAATATTCTATTAAAAAACAACAACTTTTTGCACAAATACTTGCAGGCGGTTGTTGAGTTGATTTAGATAAAAATTTGGTCAAAGATTACATGAAGAAAGCCTGATATAGCCCCGAAGGTAAACGAGGAATTTTAAGAAGACTTAGTCTAGCCGAGCCTAGCTTGACTATTTTAACCTCGCTACAAATGAAACAAACTTAGCGGCGCCACACTCTTGAAATTCGACCATTCACAGTAAGATAAAATGCTAGAATTCAAAGTTTTCTAGATGAGTAAATTTTTCAAAGTAGTTGCATCAACAATACAAACAAGTCAGAAACACAGTTCCAGTTAAATTAGCGCAGTAGTTGGTAGAAAAATTTTTAGGAGTCTTAATAATTTAAAATAATGTTTTTGTTAACTTTTATAAGACAAGATGTTAAAAATTATATATAAAATTTAATTGAATAATTATTTATATATTTTGTGCAAATTTGTGCGAAAAATATTTTATTAAAAAGTTCTAAAATTTTTTCTTTTGTGTTATAATATTTTTGAATTTAATAGAACTTTGAAACATAAGGTTGCGATACACAAGAATAAGTTGTTATTGTTTATCGGTTTTTATGCGGAGTTCGTTCAAAATATGAACAAAGGAGCAACTTAGATTTTTTCATGAATAAAAATTTAATTAAAATTAGGTTAAAATCTTATGATCATCGACAAGTCGATGCAGCAAGTAAAAAACTTATTTTACTTGCTAGAGAACTAGATGTTCAAACACGTGGACCTGTGCCATTGCCTACAAAGCATGAAGTGTTTACAATTCTACGTTCAGTTCACATTAATAAAAAATCCCGTGAACAATTCGGAAGTCGTACTCATAAAAGATTAGTGATTTTAGAAATAAATCCAAGCAATCAAAAAGCTGTTATAGATAAAATTAACAGAACTCAATTACCAGCTGGTGTTGGATTAGAAATAGAGGTATCATAGTTATGAAGGGAATTTTAGGTAAAAAAGTTGGCATGACTCAATTATTTACTGACCATGGAATAGCAATTCCTGTGACAGTAATTGAAGTTCAACCAAACATTGTAACCAATGTACTTACTCAAGAAAAAAATTCATATGATGCAATCCAATTATCAGTTTTTGACAAAAAAGCTAGCAGATTTAACAAACCTGAGTTAGGGCATTTTCAAAAAGCAAATACAACTCCTAAAAAATTCGTAAAAGAATTTCGTAACTTTGATGGTTACAAATCAGGTGATGTAGTAGATCTTTCTATTTTTGAAGCTGGTGAATTTGTTGATGTAGTTGGTACATCAAAAGGTAAAGGTTTTGCTGGTACTATTAAAAGATATAACCAAGCAATTGGTCCAAGATCACACGGTGGTGGTGGAGGATCCAAACCAATTCGTCAAACTGGATCAATTGGTGATATTTCTGGTAATAAAGTTGTCAAAGGTATGACAATGCCTGGGCATTTAGGGCATGAAAGAGTTACCTTGCAAAATCTAGAAATTATTAAAGTGGATGTTGAAAACTCTATTTTAGTAGTTAAAGGTTCAATACCAGGACCTAAAAAATCATTTGTAATTATTAAAAGTGCTTCTAAAAGAAGTGATAAAAAAGAAGCTGTTAAGCTTGAAATGGTAGAAGGAGGTAAATAATGACTCAAACAAATAAAGTTGATAATGAAATGGTAAAAATTGAATATTGCCCAATAAGCAACCACACCAAATTTGAGCTTTCTACACCTTTAAATCAAGAAATTTTTGGGTTAGAAGTACCTCACTCACAAGCTATTTTTGATACTATTTTATATGAAAGAGCATCAAGACGTAGAGCAACTCATAAAGTAAAATCTCGTGCTGAAGTTAGCGGAACTGGTAAAAAACCTTGAAAACAAAAAGGAACCGGAAAAGCTAGAGCTGGTTCACGTCGTTCTCCAATTTTTGTTGGTGGTGGTCGTGCATTTGGTCCAACAAACAATAAAAATTATGCAATTAAAGTTAATAAAAAAGTACGTAGATTAGCATTTGTTTCAGCACTTTCACAATTAGCACATGAAAAACAAATTTTAGTAGATGATTTTGCAATGGATAAAATTTCTACCAAAGAATTAGTTAAAAAATTAGCTAGCTATCAATTAGCAAAAGCAAGATTTGTTTTAATAGCTTCTAGTGATGAAAACCTTTTTATTTCAGCTCGTAATTTACAAAATGTAGTGGTTACTAAACCAAGTTCTTTACTAGTTGAGCAATTAATTGGTGCTGATGTATTAATTATTTCACAAAAAGAAATTAATGAGATTGAAGGAAGATTTAAATAATGAATATTAACGAAATCATTAAGGCACCAATCTTAACTGAAAAAACATATGAATTAATGAGTAAAAGAGTCTATGTTTTTAAAGTTGACCGTCGTACTAATCGTGCTGAAGTTAAAAAAGCAGTTGCTTACATCTTCAATGTTGAAGTTGAAAAAGTAAATATTTTTAATGTGCCAAAAAAGGCAAAAAGACTTGGACGTTTTAATGGGTTTACTTCCTCTTATAAAAAAGCGTTTGTAACTTTAAGAGAAGGTTTTGCAATTAATCTTTATGAAGATGATGCGCCACAAGTTGAAGAGACAAAAAATGTTGAACTAGAAGCTAAAAGCAAAGAAAAAGAAGCACAAAATAAAGAAAAAGCAGCCCAAATTGAAGCTAAAGTAGCCCAAAAATTAGCTAAAACAGGAGGCAAATAATGGCAATTAAGTTTTACAAACCAGTTACCAATGGTCGCCGGAATATGTCAACATTAGATTATCGCTCTAATCTAACTTCTGATAAGCCAGAAAAGTCTTTACTTACTATTTTAAAGAAAAAATCTGGACGTAATCACGAAGGTAAAATTACTGTTAGACATCAAGGTGGACGTCAAAAAAGAAAATACAGAATCATTGATTTTAAAAGAAATAAAGACGGTATTCCAGCTATTGTTAAAAGTATTGAGTATGATCCAAACAGATCAGCAAACATTGCTTTATTAGCCTACAAAGATGGAGAAAAAACCTATATAATTGCACCAAAAGGACTCCAAGTTGGTCAAGTTTTAACTTCAGGACCAAATGCTGATATTTTAGTAGGAAACACACTACCACTTGAAAACATCCCTGATGGAACATTTATTCACAACATTGAATTATATCCAGGTGGAGGTGCACAATTAATTAGATCTGCAGGAACAAGTGCGCAACTTCAAGGTAAAGATGATGATGGAAAATACGTAACCATCAAATTAAAATCTGGTGAATACCGTAAGATTTTAGCTCGTTGCCGGGCAACAATTGGAGTTGTAGGTAATGAAGAACACAGCCTTGTCAACATCGGAAAAGCTGGTAGATCTCGTCATTTAGGAATTAGACCAACAGTTAGAGGTTCTGTTATGAACCCAAATGATCACCCACATGGTGGTGGTGAAGGTAAACAACCAATTGGACGTAAAACTCCGCTAACACCTTGAGGTAAAAAAGCACTTGGTGTAAAAACAAGAAATAACAAAAAACCTTCTACTAAATTGATTATAAGAAGAAGAAAGGATAGCAAATAATGGCGCGTTCATTAAAAAAAGGTCCTTTTGCTGATGATCATTTGCTTAAAAAAGTTGAAGCAATGCAAGAAGCAAAAAACAAAAAACCAATTAAAACTTGATCAAGACGTTCTACTATTTTCCCAGATTTTGTTGGTCTTACTTTTTTAGTTCACAATGGTAAAATTTTTAATGAAGTTTATGTAACAGATGATATGGTTGGACATAAATTAGGTGAGTTTTCACCAACTCGTACTTATACAGGGCATGGTAAAGATAAAGGTAAGAAAAAATAGGTAAACTATCATGGAAAAAAATTTTCTTAAAGCACAAGCGCATGTAAAAATGCAAAGAATTTCTGCACAAAAAGCTCGTCTTGTAGCTGCGCTTATTAAAAAACAACCAACTACCAATGCCTTAGCAATTTTACATAATACCAACAAAAAAGCAGCGCTTCTTTTTATTAAATTACTCAACTCAGCAATTGCCAATGCTGTTAATAATCATGGATTAGATGGTGATAAATTAATTGTTGAACAAGTCTTAGTAAATGAAGGACCAACCTTAAAAAGATTTCAACCAAGATCAAAAGGTGTTGCATCACAAATTTTAAAAAGAACTTCTCATTTATCAATTACTGTTGCACAAGTAGAATTAGGAGATAAATAATGGGACAAAAAGTCAATCCAAATGGTTTTCGTTATGGAATTACCAAAGAACACAATGCCTTTTGATTTGCTGAAAAAGCTACATTTGCTTCTAAATTATTAGAAGATGTTAAAATTCACCGTTTTTTTGAGAAAAAAACTCGTGAATATCAAATTGCCAACACCGCCATTCGTCGTGATCGTCAAAATAATATTACAATTGTTGTTCACACAGCCAAACTTGGACAATTTTTAGGACAAGGTGGACAAAATCTCAAACAAATTATTGAAGAACTCAAAAAACACCTCCGTAATAAAAAAGCAAACATCAACATCGATGTTGTTGAAGTAAAAACTCCGGAGCTAAATGCCAAATTAATTGCAGAATCAATTGCTATTAAATTAGAAAACCGGGGATCATTTAGAATTGCACAAAAATTTGCTATTCGAACCGCAATGAAAGCTGGGGCAAAAGGAGTTAAAACTAAAGTTAGCGGACGTCTCAATGGTGTTGATATGGCACGTTCTGAAGGTTATTCAGAAGGTGAAATGAAATTACACACTTTAAGACAAAATGTTGACTATGCAACTGCAACAGCGAGAACAACTTATGGTGCCTTAGGAATCAAAGTTTGAATTTCTCTTGGTGAATTTAATAATAAAAGTGATGTAAAATCTAGTCCAAAAAGAAAGGGAAAATAAGATGTTACAACCGAAAAAAACAAAACACCGTAAAACTTTTAGAATTAAACATGATAAAAGAGCGGCTTTCCGTGGAAAAACAGTTGCTTTTGGTGAATTTGGACTACAAGCTGTAACTTCTAATTGAATTACTGCCGCACAAATTGAGTCAGCGCGGATCGCTATTACTCGTCGTATGGGTCGTGAAGGTCAAGTTATTATTCGAATTTTCCCACACCAAGCGCTTACTTCCAAACCAATTGGTGTGCGGATGGGATCAGGAAAAGGTTCAACAGATAAATGGGTAGCAGTAGTTAAAACTAACACAGTAATGTTTGAAGTAAAAGGTGTCAAAGAAGAAATTGCCCGCGATGCACTTCGTTTAGGTGGTCATAAATTACCAGTTAAATGAAAAATATTATCAGCTGTAAGTGAGGAACAAAATGGAATTTAAAGAATTAAGAGCAAAATCAGCTACCGAATTAAAACAAATGTTAATTGAATATCGTTCTGAATTATTTACACTTCGTTTTAAAAATAAAACTCAACAATTAGATCAAAGTCACAAAATCGCTGATATTAAAAAAGATATTGCAAGAATTCTTACTGCACTAAAACAACTAGAATTAAGCAAAGAAGGTAGCAACTAATGAATACTAATCAATCAATTAAACGAAATGCTCGCAAAACTCTTGTTGGTCAAGTTATTGCTACTAAAAGAGAAAAAACAATTACAGTAGCTGTCGAAACACACGTAAAACATCGACTTTATGGTAAAAGATTTAAAAAAATTAAAAAATTTGCTACTCATGATGAAAACTCTATTGCCCAAGTTGGTGATCGGGTAAAAATTGTTGAAACTAGACCACTAAGCAAAACTAAATCATTTCGACTTGTCGAAATTTTGCACAAACAAGGAGATAATAAATAATGGTTCAAGAACAATCAAGATTAGTAGTAGCTGATAATTCAGGTGCTAAAATTGTTGGTGTTATTCGTAACTTAGGTGGTTCAGTCAAAAAAAATTCTAACATTGGTGACATCGTTGTTTGTTCAGTTAAAAAAGCAATTCCAAATGGAATTGTCAAAGAAGGTCAAGTAGTCAAAGGTATTATTGTTCGTAGTGTCTACGGAATTAAAAGAGCAAATGGCTCACATATTAAGTTTGATGACAACGCTGTTGTTTTAATCAAAGAAGATGGAACACCTCGTGGAACACGTGTTTTTGGTCCAATTGCACGTGAAATTAGAGATAAAGGTTACTTAAAAATTGTCTCACTAGCACCTGAGGTTTTATAAGAGGTAGATTATGAAAATTAGAAAAAATGATGAAGTAGTAGTCATTGCAGGTGATGATAAAGGCAAAGTTGGCAAAGTTTTAGAAGTTAATTCTAAAGCGCAAACTGTTATTGTCAAAGATGTTAACAAAGTTACCAAACACAAAAAACCTTCACAAGAGAACACACAAGGTGAAATTGTTGTCAAAGAAGCACCAATTCATGTTTCGAAAGTAGCAATTTTAGTTAAAAAAGCAAGCAAAGATAAACCAGCCGAATATAGCAAAATTGGTTTTCGTGTTGAAAATGGCAAAAAAGTTCGTTTTGCTAAAAAAACAAAGAAGGTAATCTAATGAATCAATTGCAAAAACACTATTTAGAAACAGTTGCACCAGCACTTAAAACCAAATATAATTATTCATCAGTGATGGAAATTCCTAAAGTAACAAAAATTATTTTAAACATGACAGCTGGTAATGAAATTACTAATTCTAAAGCTATTGAAGAAGTTTTAAATGAATTATCACTAATTGCTGGTCAAAAACCTTTTCAAACCAAAGCAAAAAAATCATTAGCTTCTTGAAAACTTCGTGAAGGCATGCCAGTTGGTGGAAAAGTTACTCTCCGTCGTGAAAATATGTGAGAATTTCTCTATAAATTAATTAATGTTTCCATACCAAGAATTCGTGATTTTCGTGGTGTTAACCCTAAAGCCTTTGATGGACGTGGTAACTTTGCACTTGGAGTAAAAGAAATTCTTATTTTCCCAGAAATCAGTTTTGATAAAATTCGTAAATTAAGAGGACTTGATGTCATTATTGTAACTAGTGCCAAAACTGATGCTGAGGCTAAATCACTACTTGAGTTAATGGGAATTCCCTTTGCAAAAAAAGTTAATTAAGGAATATCAATGGCAAAAAAATCATTAAAAGTTAAAGCTGAGAAACATCCAAAATTCAAAGTACGGGCATATACTAGATGCCAACTTTGTGGACGTCCTCGCGCAGTTTTGCGTAAATTTAAAATTTGTAGAATTTGTTTTAGGGAATTAGCACACCAAGG
Source organism: Mesomycoplasma conjunctivae (assembly GCF_000026765.1). Taxonomy (NCBI): domain Bacteria; kingdom Bacillati; phylum Mycoplasmatota; order Mycoplasmoidales; family Metamycoplasmataceae; genus Mesomycoplasma; species Mesomycoplasma conjunctivae. Next base: position 134,827 of record NC_012806.1, read on the forward strand.
AAGAATTCCAGGAATTAAGAAAGTGAGTTGATAATGGCATTTATTAGTGACCCAATAGCAGATATGCTAACTAGAATTAGAAATGCTACTATCCGAAAACACAAATCATTAGTAGTAGCACATTCTAATAAAAAAGTAAAAATTCTTGAGATCTTTAAAAACGAAGGTTACATTCGTGAATTTGTAGTCAGTGGTGATATTAAAAAAGAAATTACAATTGAGTTAAAATATAAAAATTCCGTGAGTGCAATTAGTGGTCTAAAAAGGGTATCAAAACCTTCACTTCGGGTTTATGCTCCAGCTAGCAAAATACCAAAAATTCTCTCCGGTTATGGAACTGTAATTGTTTCAACTTCCAAAGGATTACTTACAGATAAACAAGCGAGAAAGGAAAATGTAGGTGGTGAAATTGTTGCCTACATTTGATAAAATATGTCACGTGTCGGGAAACGTATACTAACAATTCCAGCAGGAGTTGAAGTGACAATTGAGCAATCTTTTGTCAGCGTTGTTGGTAAATTAGGAAAACTCCAACGTAGTTTTTCTAGCTTTATTAACATTATTAAAGAAGATGGTAAATTAAGTACAGCTCGTAGTTCTGAAGAAAAACATATCAAACAATTACATGGAACCACTAATGCTTTATTGCAAGGAATGTTAACTGGAGTCTCAAGTGGATTTAGTAAAGAACTCAAAATTAAAGGGGTTGGTTACCGTGCTAGTTTAAAAGATAATAATTTAGAACTCTTAGTTGGTTATTCACACCCTGTCAATGTTGCAATACCTACTGATTTAAGTCTTGAATTACCAAACCCAACAACTGTTATTGTTAAAGGAATTGACAAGCAAAGAGTTGGGCAATTAGCTGCAGAAATTCGCGCAATTCGTAAACCAAATTCCTATTCAGGAAAAGGAATTACCTATGCAAATGAAGTATTAAGACTAAAAGAAGGGAAAAAAGCTTCTAAATAATTATGGCACTATCAAGAAATCAAGCAAGAAAAAATAAGCATGCAAGATCTATTAAAAAATCAACATCTTCTTTGTCAGCAGCTACTAAATATCGCATTGGTGTATACAAGTCTTTAAAACACTTCTATGCTTATATTTTTAATCCAGAGACCAAACAAGTCATCACCTCAGTTACTACCTTAACTAACGAAAAAAATAGCTACGGTGGTAATATTGCAGCAGCGAAAAGTTTAGCACCACAATTGGCAAAAAAAATCAGTGAATTAAAATTAGAAGATCAAAACTTTATTTTTGATCGTAGCGGTTATATTTATCACGGACGTGTCAAAGCATTTGCAGAAGAATTAAGAAATCAAGGAGTAAAATTCTAATATGGAAGCAAAACAAGAAGTAAAAATGCAACCAACTCAGGTAATTGCTCCTGATAAAAAAAATGAAAAATCAGAAAAACCAAAACGTTTTTCAAATCCAAAAAGAGCTACTCAAAACAAAGAACGTTTTAACAAAGTTGTTGAATTTGAAGAAAGAGTTATTGATGTAGCACGGGTAACTACTGTTGTTAAAGGTGGACGTCGTTTTTCCTTTTCAGCACATGCTGTTGTTGGTAACAAAAAAGGTAAAGTTGGTTTTGGTCACGGAAAAGCAAATGAAGTTCAAGATGCAATTAAAAAAGCAGTTAAAGATGCACAAAATAATTTAATTAGTGTTCCAATTGTTAATGGAACTATTCCGCATGAAGTGAAAAATGAAAAATATTTAGCTTCAAAAATTTTGCTCAAGCCAGCTCCAAAAGGAAAAGGAATTGTTGCCTCCAATACAGTTCGGGCAGTCGTTGAATTAGCAGGATATACTGATATTTATAGTAAAACTTATGGATCACGTACAAAAATCAACGTTGTTCGTGCGGCACTAAAAGCATTACAAAAATTAAAAACTGTCAAAGAAATCGCTGAACTTCGTGACATTGATGTCAAAACTCTCTTACAAAAATAAAGGATATAATTATGGCAATTAAATTAAATAATTTATCTCCAACACCTTTTTCTCGCCCAGATAAACACAGAAAAGGGCGTGGTCATGCAGCTGGAAAAGGAAAACAAGCTGGTAAAGGTCAGTCAGGACAAAAAAAACGTGGTAAAGTACGTTTAGGTTTTGAAGGGGGACAAAACCCTTGATACCGTAGAGTGCCAAAAGTTGGTTTTAACAACGTAAACTCTATAAAATACGAAACTTTTAGTCTTTCTGATCTTGATTTAAAATATCAAGATAATGACATTGTTAGTCTTGAATCTCTCTATATTAACCGTATTTTAAGACGTAAAAACTTACCTGCAAAATTATTAGCAAATGGTGAGCTAACTAAAAAATTAACTATTAAAGTAAATGCCGCTAGTGAAAAAGCAATTGAAAAAGTTGAGTCTCTTGGGGGATCAGTCGAGATACAATAATGCTTAAATTAGTCACTAGATTATTTGATAAATTGGCAAATGGTTATGTAAATATCAAACACAAATTAACTATAGTATATAATGACAAAGTCTTATTGCGTAAAATCTTTTTTACCTTTTTTTTACTTACTATTTTTGTAATTTGTGGTACAATAACTATCCCTGGTGTGCGCTTAAGTAACTTTCAAATTGATAGCAATTCCTTTTTAGGAGTTATCAATACTGTTGGCGGTGGTGGTTTATTAAATTTTTCAATAGTAGCTTTGGGGATAAGTCCTTTTATTACAGCTTCGTTGATAATGCTAATTGCGCAAACCAAGTTGTTTCCGCCAATTCATCGACTTTCACAATCTGGTCCACATGGAAGACGAAAAATTAATATTATTACCAGAATTTTAACTCTGGTAATTTCTCTTGTCCAAGCAGTTGTTCTCGTGAGAACTGTTATTGATAATGATCAACTTAATTTTGTTATATTAGAAGATAATTCTTTTGGCTATCGCTATCTCGCAATTCCGCTTATTTTAATCGCAGGTTCACTTTTTGCTCTCTTTTTAGGTGAACAAATTACTGACAAAGGTGTCGGAAATGGAACATCGCTGATTATTTTTTCAGGAATTGCAGTTGGTCTTCCAAGAAGGTTCCAATTTGCTTTTGATTATATAGTAAATACTCAAGGAAGTGCTTCAAGTATTAATGAGATTTTAGGATTTCTTTCCTATTTGGTAGGATTTTTACTACTTATGCTCATTGTTGTCTTTGTTTATTTAGCAGAAAGAAAAATTCCCATCCAACAAACTGGATCGGGAATGACAAAAAATGTTAAAGAAATTTCGACCTTGCCGCTTAAGCTAAATCCTGCAGGAATTATGCCTATTATTTTCTCACTCATTGTGATTTCATTACCTACTTTATTTACAGGTTTTTTAGATATTAATACTTCAGCTGTAAGAAATTGAATTGCAAACAATTTACGTGTTCAAGATCCTCTTGGACTTGGTTTATTTATCTTTTTTAATATTGTTTTTACTGTTGTTATGTCATTACAACAGTCAAGAATTGATAAAATTTCAGAAGATTTTGCAAAAAATTCGACTTTTATTCCTGGAATTCGCCCAGGTGAGCAGACTGAAGATTATCTAATTGGGGTAGTTTTACGGCTTTCAGTTTTTAGTGCTATTTATTTAACCCTTTTAGGTGTTTTACAACCTGTACAAATAATGTTGGGACTACCAGATGCAATTACGTTTAGTGGTACTTCAGTTATTATTTTAGCAACTACAGCACTTGAGACTTTATCACAAATCAAAGCTCGTCGGGATGCAGAAAAAATTATTGTTAAAAGAAAAAAAATCAATAAAAATATTGCAAAATCTAACACTTCCAAACTCAATGAGAAAGACTTATTGTGGTAAAATTATATGAATAAATTTAATCAAAAACACTTTATTTTCTTAGGTGCACCCGGCTCTGGAAAAGGCACATTAGCTACCGCTTTGGCAAACTTAACAAAAATTAAGCATATTTCAACTGGTGATATTTTTCGAAGTAAAATTAAACAAGATCAAGTCTTTGCAGAAAAAATCAACACTATTGTCTCACAAGGTTTATATGTGCCAGATGATATTACCAATCCTTTAGTTTTAGAAGCTATTTCATCCTTAGATGCCAAACAAGGTTTTATTCTCGATGGTTATCCAAGAACATTAGCACAAGCTAATTTTTTAGAAGAAAATAATTTTCAATTTGATGGCGTAATTCATCTTGATGTTGCCGAAGAAATTATCATTAATCGTATTAGTCTTCGTCGTTTTTGCCCAACATGTAAACGTGTTTATCACTTGGAATTTCGACCTCCTGTTGATGGCAAATTTTGTCAAGATGACAATAGCGAAGTCGTGATTCGCAAAGATGACCAACCTGAAGTTATTAAAAAGCGTTTTGAAATTTATAAGCAAGAAACTGCGCCTTTAATTGAGTATTATCGTCAAAAAAATCTTTTGTTTACAGTTGATTCCTCACGTCCTGCTGAAGATTTAGCTAAAGAAATTATTGAAAAATGGCAATTATAAAAACTAATCAAGAAGTTGAAAAACTAAAAAAAAGCGGAGCTCTCTTGGCAGAGGTTAAACAAATAATTTATGACCTTGTAAGACCAGGAATCTCACTTAAAGAACTTGACACCATCGCTTTTAGTGAGATTAAAAAACGTAATGCCGAGCCAGCATTTTTAAATTATCATGGTTTTCCGGCTACTATCTGCGCTTCTGTTAATGAAAAATTAATTCATGGAATTCCAGATGATTATATTATTAAAGATGGTGATGTAGTCTCTATTGATATGGGACTAATTTATCAAGGTTATTATTCTGATAGTGCTTTTACAAAAGGTGTTGGTCAAATAACCTATTATGACAAAAAAATTATAGAATGTACCGAGCAAGCCTTCCAAGCAGGTTTTGAGGCAATCAAACCGGGAGCTTATACTGGAGATATTGGTTTTGCTATCCAAGAAGTGGTCAAAAAGTGTGGATTTTATACACCAAAAGATTTTTGTGGACATGGAATTGGCAGCGCACTGCATGAGGATCCCAATATTTTCAATGAAGGTCAAAAAGCTAAAGGTTTAAAATTAAAAGATAACATGGTGATTTGTATTGAACCAATGTTGTTACAAAATTCACCGAAGGTAAAAATTTTAAAAGATGGCTGATCTGTAGTTGGGCTTAGTGGTAAAAATAGTGCCCATTTTGAACAAACTATCCTCATCAAAGACGGAGTAGGTCACATTCTAACAGGAGAAATTAAAAAATAGATGTCAAAAGAAAATAAAATTGTCTTCCCGGGTTTAGTAACTCATGTTTTTAATGCTCAAGAGTACGAAGTAACCCTTGAAAATGGTGTAAAAATTAATTGCCATATTGCCGGAAAAATGAAACTACACCACATTAAAATTATCGTAGGTGATCAAGTTAAAGTGGAAATGTCACCTTATGATTTAACAAAGGGAAGAATTGTCTATCGCTTTAAATAAAAAAGGATTGTTATGAAAGTAAGAGCAAGTATTAAAAAAATGTGTAAAGACTGCAAAATTATTAAACGTAAAAATACTAATCGTATTATTTGCATATTAGCAAAACATAAACAAAGACAAGGATAAAAATGGCAAGAATATTAAATATTGAAATTCCAAATAACAAACGTATTGTAATCGCGCTTACTAGCATTTATGGGATTGGTCGTTCTCTAGCAAGTGAAATTGTTGCCAAAACTCAACTAGTACAAAAAGAAAAATTTGCAAATCAATACCCATTAATCACTGAAGATACCAAAGTAAAAGATTTAAATGAAGATATTTTACACATCATCAGAGACATTGCCAAAGAGTATAAAACAGAAGGTGATTTGCGCCGTTCAGTGCAAACTGATATTAAACGTCTAATTGAAATTAAATGTTATCGCGGAATCCGTCACCGTAAAGGTCTTCCTGTTCGTGGTCAAGTTACACAAAAAAATGCGCGTACACGTAAAGGACCTCGTAAAACTATTATGGGTAAAAAGGTAAAAACTAAATAGGATTTAGACATGGCAAAAAAAGAAAAAGTTAAAAAAGTTAAAAGTAAAAACATTACAACTGGAATTGTACACATTCACTCTTCACACCAAAATACAATTGTTAGTTTTACCGATAAATTAGGAAATGTGATTTCTTGATCATCAGCTGGACATATTGGTTTTAAAGGGACCAAGAAAAAAACTGCTTATGCAGCTAGTTTAGCAGCCAATGCAGCAGCAGAGCGAGCTAAAGAACATGGAATTAAAGAAGTTATTGTTGAACTCAAAGGAACAGGACAAGGAAAAGAAGCAGCTAAAAAACAAATTTTAACAGCTGGTATTAATATTATCCAAGTTAAAGATGTAACTCCAATTCCACACAATGGAACTCGTCCTCCAAGAAAATACTTTAAAAGATTAGAAAAAAGATAAAAGGAGTTAAATCGTGAAAAAATATGCAAAAGTTTACTATAATGAAAATAGTATTCAACAAGTTAGCGATTTTGAAACTACTTTTGAGTTAAAACCTCTTGAGCGTGGTCTTGGTAATACTATTGGTAACGCCCTCAGAAGAACAATTTTATCTTCAGTTTCATCAGCTTCAGTTTTTGCAATTAAAATTGCCAACATTGATCACGAATTTAGTGTTCTTGATAATGTTGTTGAAGATGTTGTAAGTATTTTAAACAACTTAAAAAAAATTCGTTTTCGTTATCACGAAGAACTTTTTGATAATGATCAAATTCAAAAAGTTTCCTTCTCTGGTGACAAAGCCGGCAATATTTATGCAAAAGATATTGACAATACTGGCGGATTAGAAATTGTCAACCAAGATCAATATATTGCCTCTGTTGGTAAAGTTGGTGCTTTAAAATTTGAAATGTTTATTATTGGAGGTAAAGGATTTACAGATTTTGAGACCAATAAAAAAAGAGTTAGTGATCTTGCAGGCAAGCTGCAAAGTGATCTTTTGGGAACTATTATTGCAGTTGATAGTGATTTTTCACCAGTAGTTAAGGTTCACTATGAAGCCAATGAGCTTAACTCATCAAACCCAATTGTCGAAGAAAGATTGGTTCTCAATCTCAAAACTGATGGTACAATTTTTGCCAAAGATGCTTTAGCAGAAGCTGCAAAAATTTTAATTGCACACTTACAATTAGTTAGCAACACTGAAAATCTTGATCAAATTGCAGATAATTTCTTTGAAGAATCACGTTACCACGAAGAACAACCAAAAAAGAACTTAATTGATTTATCAGCACTTGATCTTTCTGTTAGATCTTTAAATGCACTTCGTCGTGCACAATATTACAAAGTTTCTGATATTCAAGATTTAACTCAAGAAGAATTAGAAAACATTAAAAATCTTGGTAAAAAATCTGTTCAGGAGATTTTGGACAAACTAAAAGAACAAGGAATTGAACTTAAGTCAGGAGATTAAAAATGGCAAATCCACATCAAATTTATCGCCGTGATGCAACATGAAGAAAACATGTTCTTCGTTCACAAGCAACCGCACTTTTAATGCACGGAAGTATTACCACCACACTTGCAAGAGCAAAAGAATTAAGAAAACATGTTGAAAAATTAATTACTAAAGGTAAAAAAGATACTTTAGCAGCGCGGCGTAATGTTATAAAATTTATTCGTCATGAAAAAACTAAAGAAGGCATTTACATCATGTCTCACTTATTTAATAATATTGCTCCTAAATATAAAGACCGCAATGGTGGATATACAAGAATTATCAAATTGCCAGCACGTCAAGGTGATAGCTCAAAAATGGCGATTATTGAATTAGTTTAATCATTAAATCAAGTCAAAAAACAACATAATTTTAAATATGTTGTTTTTTTTATAAAAATATTGTAGAATATCATATATAAATTTTTATAAACAAAGATTCTTATCTAAAAAAGTCAATAAATGTAAAGGAAAAATGGTGAAAAATAGGTTTAAAAATAAAAACAGATTTACTTGGGTAGCAGCTTTAGCTTCCTTAATATTTTTTGCAGGTGCAGGTATTGGAGCCTACTATATTTATAAAACTGTTGTCGCTAATAATAACAATGAACAAGAAAACAAAAGTGTTGACTTAAGAGGAACTGATACAACTTCAACACAAAAAAAGTCTCAAACTCAAAAAGCTAAATCCTTAATTAAAACATCAGATAGTGTTGCTAGATTAGGTTTTTGAAATGTTTTAAATTATGACAATAAGGATGAAAAAGCACGTAACTATGCTTTTAGTCAAATAATTGCTACAAGTAATATTGATCTTATTGCCCTTGCAGAAATTAAAGAAAATCCCAATGCTAACGGAACATCAATTATTGAAGAGTTAAATAAACTTCAACAAGATGCTAAATGAAAAGAATTAACTACTGAAGTTGTTGGTAAAAAAAATCAGCAAGAAAGATACACCTGACTTTATAAATCGTCAATTTTTGATTTAATCACACCTAAAAATAGTAAAGCTAATAACCCTTATTTGATCAGTGAATATAAAACAATAAAATATGCTCGTCCAGTAGCTGCAGCTTTTTTTAAGCACAAAACTAGTGGGAAAACCATTTCACTTGCAACCGGTCATTTCGATAGTCCTGGGGCTTCTAAAACTCGAAAAGAAAAACAAAATCGTGAATTTAAATCTCAGGGCGATCAAGAAATTAATGAAGCAAAACATTTGGCAAATGTACTAAAAGAATTAAATGCTGATACCCCAACTGATGCTCAAATTTTCATGGCAGATACTAATATTAGAGAAAATGCAACTAATTATGCATTTAAATCTACTTTTGAAGCTGGTTATAAATCATTGTTAGAAACTAATGAAAAAACTTCTCTCTCCCAAACATTTGGAGGATATGCTTCAGCATATGATAAAATTTTTTTCAAAGGTAATCTTCCAACTTTGAATGCTAACAAATTTGATTTATGAACCGTTTTTGACACTAACATAGTTGATCTTAAAACCTATCAAGAATTAGCTCGCAAGGATAGAAAAAAAGTTGGTTCTGTATCATATAAAAATAACGAGGGTAAATCAAAATGAGTTCGCTCCATTTCTGATCATACCGCTGTATATTTCGATATTGACTTTGAATCAAAAAAATAATTATAGTTAAATTTAAAATAAATTAATTTATAATTATTTTATAAATATACAAGATAAAAATAGCATTAAGATGGCACATTTGGCACTTAATTGCTATTTTTTTAAAATAATTAATGTATAATTAAATATTTATGAAAATAAAGTTGTTAAATCCAAAAAAGGCAGATTATCTAAAAAAAATTGTTGAAAATTATATTAAAAATGGTGAGCCTGTTGGCTCTGCTAATTTGAAACAAATTTATGCCATTAATAAGTCTACCTCACATTTAAGAAGTATGATGAATGAATTGGAGCAAGAAGGTTATTTAGAAAAATCTCATAGTTCTAGTGGTCGTATTCCAACTCTTTTAGGATTTAAATATTATGCTGAATATTTGAGTCATGACGAAAGTCGGGATTTGAGCCAAAAATTAAAAGATGTTTTCGCACGCAGACGTGTGAGCATTGAACAAACTATTAATGAGGCAGTCAAAATCATAAGTGAAGTTGCAGGCGCTACATTAATTGCTACAACTAATGATAGTTTTGAAAAACTTATGTCAATTAGTTTAACTATTATCAGTGAATCAACTGGTGTTGTTGTTTTAATTACATCAAGTGGACGAGTAGAAAATAAATTAATTAATTTTAATAATTTTATTAAAAAAGAAGATGTAAAAATTGCCATCCGTTTATTTCAAGAGCGTTTAATTTCACTACCAATTATCGAAATAGCAACAGCTATTCAAATTTTAAATCCCATTTTAGAAAAGCAAATTAAACATAGCGAAGATATTTTAAAACACTTTGCAGAAAATGTTTTTAATTTTCATATCAAGCCTGATTCAAAGATATATAATAAAAATTCACTAATTTTAGACCGTGATATATCAAGACAAAAACTAGTACAACTTTTAGAAATTATTGAAAAAAAATCAATTTGAGAAATACTAGATGAGAATTCCCAAAGTGAAGATGAAACTTTAAAAATTAGCATTGAATCCAAGGAAGCTTCCTTTATTTCTAAGCAGTTTCCAAAGTCTTCAAACATCAAGGAAATAAGTTTTGTTGGCTCTACTCAGAAAATAAACTATTCGGCAGCTTGAACAGGTATAAAGTTGTTAGAAAATTTTTTATCTAAAAAAGAAAAAGAAAATGATAAGGAAGGAAAGGCAAAAGATGAAATTCAAAAAAAATCAAGCTAATAATCCAACAGAAAACAATAAATCAGAAAGCAAAACAAACAAAAACGAGCAAACTAATTTTGAAGCTCAACCACCAAAATCTCAAAAGGAAAATTCAAGCAAATTTAATAAAAAAGATAATCTAAATTTGAAAAAGATCAATCTTGAATTAGAGAAAAAAAATCAAGATTTATCAAATAGAAATATCACCTTAGAAGTGGAAAATTTAAAATTAAAAGATAAAATTAAATTATTAGAAAATGATTTTAAAGAGCAAATAAAAACTTTTGAAGATAAAGCAAATGAAAAAGTTAAAACACTCAAATCAGATTTGCATCAAAAATTAGAGTTAGAAAAACAAACTTTAAAAAAATACAGTATTCAACCATTTTTTGAAGATTTTTTAGTACCTTTTTTAAACTTAAAGCAAGCCATTCACTTTGGTTCTAATTCCAATGATTTGGCTGTCAGTGCTTATGTTAAAGGTTTTGAGATGTTGATGGCTCAATTAGAAAATGTTTTTGAAAGTTTTGGCTTAACAAAAATTGAGCCACAAATTAATAGTATTTTTAACCCTGAAGAACAAGAAATTTATCACTTGGAAAAAGGTTCTAAAGACCATATTTTAGAGGTAAAATCTATTGGTTATAGACTACATGATCGTGTTATAAAACCTGCGCTTGTAATTGTAGGTAAAGAAGATGAATAATATAATCAAACAAGAGTTAATAACTGTACTTAAAGAATTGAATTTAATTTTTGATGAATCAAAAATTATCATTTCCCAATCTAGTAAACACGCTGATTTTACAAGTAATATAGCTTTGATATTAGCTGCTATTAATAAGTTATCACCAATGGAATTAGCAGAGCAAATATCTCAGAAAATAAAGACAAATAACAACATTGCTAAAGTCGAGGTTGCAAAACCAGGATTTATTAATTTTTTTATTTCTAATCAAGGATTTGTAGAAATTATTCAAAAAATTATCAAAGAGGATGATTGCTATGGTTCTCAAAAACAAAATAAAAAAATTAATATTGAATTTGTCTCTGCTAATCCAACAGGTTTTTTGCATTTGGGTCATCTTCGAAGTGCAATTATAGGTGATGTTTTAGCAAGAGTTTTAGAATTTAGTGGTAATCAAGTTTTAAGAGAATATTATATTAATGATTTTGGTGTTCAAGTTGATAGGTTGACTAGTTCACTAATTGCAAGATATGATCAAATATTTGATAAAAATGTAGTTATGCCACAGGACTCCTATGTTGGTGAAGATATTGTTTGAGGTGCTAATAAAATTTATTTAGAAATTGGTGATAAGTTTCAAAAAGACTATAAAAATGAAGACAAAAGAGAATTTTTTTGAAATAAAGGTTTACAAATTTATCTAGATGAAATTAAAAAAGATTTAACTAACTTAGACATTTTTTTTGATAAATATTCATCAGAGGCTGAATTACATAAGAACTCTATAATTAAAACAAATATCAAAAAATTACCTGGAACTTATGAACAAGATGGTGCTCTATGACTAAAAACAAGTCAATATGGTGATGATAAAGATCGAGTTTTGATTAAACAAGATGGCAAATATACATATTTTGGAGCTGATATTTGCTACCATTTAGAAAAAATTAACTCAAGTTTTCACCCAGATTTACTAATAAATATTTGAGGTGCTGATCACATTGGATATGTAGATCGTATTAAATCAGCACTTAGCCTTGTTGGCGAGCAAGATAAGTTGTATATTCTTCTATATCAATTAGTAAAATTATTAAAAAATGGTCAAGAGTTTAAAATGTCCAAACGTAAAGGATCAACCTTTACAATCAAAGATATTTTAAAATTAGCAGACAAAGATTCTATTCGTTATTTTATGGTTGAACGTAGCGAAAATAGCATTATTGAATTTGATATTGAAAAAGTAAATCAAATTAATGAACAAAACCCTCTATTTATCATTCAGTATGCCTATGCAAGAAGTTATCAATTGTTAGAAAAAATCCAATATAATTTTAATAATATTTCTAGTTTTAATACCCCTTTTGAAATAAAATTAATTAACGAATTAAAAGAGTTTGAGGTAATTATTGCTAAGATTAGTCATAATTACAAAATCAATTTACTCAATAAATATCTTCTTGATTTGGCAAATAGTTTTAACTCTTTTTATTCAAATGTCAAAATTTTGGATTCTCCAAGAAAAGATAGTTTAATGGCAATTGTAAAAGCTGTTAATATTGTCATTCGAAATGGGTTAAAATTATTAGGTATTCAAGGAAAGGAAAAAGTTTAATATGGACACAATTATTAGTGTTGCTAAAGAATTTTTATCAAATAGATCTGAGGCAACTTTTGAAGAAATTTTTAAACAAGTACAAATTAGACTAATGTCTAAGTGAGAAAAAGAATTAAAAGGCAAATATAAAAATGCAGAACAAATTTTAATTTACAAACGTGGAGAATTATATAAATTACTTACAATTGATGGTAACTTTATTCCCCTAGGCGACAATGTCTGAACATTACGAAGTGATTTAGTTTAAAAAGGAGAAAAATATGAAATTAGTTAATGCTAAAGAAATGCTAGAAAAAGCCTTTAAAAACGGATATGCTATTCCACATATTAATATTAACAATTTAGAATGAACTAAGTCTGCTCTTTTAGCAGCGCAAGCAAAACAATCACCGATAATCCTTGCAACATCTGAAGGTGCACTCAAGTATATGGGAGGTCTCAAAACTGTTTATTCACTAGTTGTTAACTTGATGGATTATTTAGAAATTAGTATACCAGTTGCACTTCACCTAGATCATGGTAGTTTTCAAACTTGCAAAGATGCAATAGATGTTGGTTATACCTCAGTTATGTATGACGGTTCACACGAAGAATTTGAAGTTAATCTAGCAAATACCAAAGAAATTGTTAAATTAGCAAAAATTAAAGATATTAGCGTTGAAGCTGAAGTTGGCTCCATTGGTGGTGAAGAAGATGGAATAGTAGGTGACGGTGAAATCGCTGATGTTAAGGAAGCGCTTGCAATGAAAGAAGCTGGCATTACAATGTTAGCTGCAGGTATTGGTAATATTCATGGCCCATATCCTTCAACTTGAAAATCACTTAATTTTCAAGTTGTAGAAGATATTGCTCAAACAACACAGCTACCATTAGTGCTTCATGGCGGAAGCGGTATTCCGCTTGAGCAAGTTCAAAAAGCAATTAGTCTTGGAGTGGCTAAAATCAACATTAACACTGAATTGCAACAAGCAAATGCGCAAGCTATTGAAAAATTTATTGAAAGTGGTGAATCTAAAAAAGGAAAAAACTTTGATCCAAGAAAACTTTTAGCACCAGGTAACAAAGCTATGCAAGAAATTGTTGAACAAAAAATTGAAGAATTTGGTTCAGCAAATAAAGCATAAAACCTATGATTTCATACACTGTTCCTGAAAATCAAAACCAAAGAAGTATCCTGAAATTAGTAAGTAAATTACTTCCAAATTATAGTTATAATCAAATTGAAAAATTGTTTCGTCTACAAAAGGTTAAAATTAATAATAAAAAAGCGAAAAAAAATCAAATTGTCTATAAAAACGATTTGATTATAATTTATACAAAAGAAGCAAAAATTGTAAAACCAGATATTAATTTGGCATACATAAAAGTAAAATTTGATATTTTATACGAAGATAGTAATATTCTAGTTGTTATCAAACCAAGGCAAACAGCAATGCATAGCCATAAATTTAGCTTAGATAATCAAGTGCACAAATATTTAAATATCAAGATGGCCGACATTTTCAAACCAGCACACATTGGTAGACTAGACAAAGATACCACTGGGATTGTAATTTATGCTAAAAATTATCAAACCGCTTTGGAAATGAACAAAAAACAACACTTTTTTGTCAAACGCTATGTTTTTAAATCGGATATTGACTTAAAAGAAAAAGTAGATGTTAAGCTTTGAATAAAGAAAAATGATGATTTAAAAAAAATGGAAGTCAGTCAAGAAAAAACTCAAAACTCGCAGTTAGCAATTACTTCTTTATTTTTAATAGGGAACAATAAAATCGCACAATTACAAACGGGTAAAAAACATCAAATTCGGCTTACATTATCACATTTAGGTTATCCAATTTATGGTGATCAAAAATATAGTAGTTTCAAGTTAATGCCTATGTTTTTACACTGTTTTTTTCTTCAGTTAAATAATTTGGAAGGTAATTTGCAATATTTAAACAACAAGCAATTTATAGATAAACCAAGATGGTGGGAGTAATTATGAAAAAAGAAACAGTTATTGATTTAGCTAAAAAATTAAAGTTTGTCCCTAATCAAGATGTCATTGATGTCGTTCTTAGTGAAAATAAATTAATCAAAAAAAGTATTTACAATTTGTATCAATTTGATACTAGTAATGTGCTTCCAATGGATAAAGTCCATGAGCATACTTTTAGCCTCTCGCTTTTAAGAGAAGATGTTGCTAAAGTAGAAGACTATCGTGATGTTTTATTTAAAAACTCAGTACATAGTGAAAATGAGAATATTAAAATTAAAAGGGTAATTAATGATTAAGTACAAATATGATGCTCAAAAGGCAAAACAAGAATTAGCTAAGAATAGCAATAGTGTTGGCTATTGATTTACTGATTTTGAAGAAAAATCAGGAAGTCTAACAAATTCCACCTTTTCGATTAAAGAAAATTTTGCCACTTCACAAGGAGTAAGCCATGGTTCTTCCAAGTCCTTAATTAATTTTCAGCCTTCATATAATGCAACAATTTTTGAAAAATTAGTAAATGCCGGTGCAAAACCTCTTTTTAAAACACATAATGATGAATTAGGTCTTGGTGGAAAAGGTCTATTTTCTGCTTTTGGAGAAATTTATAATCCTTTGGATGCAAGCAAATTAGTTGGTGGTTCATCTTCAGGGAGTGCTGCAACTTTAAATTATGTCAGCTTTGCAATAGCTAGTGACACCGGCGATTCTATTAGAAGACCTGCAAGTTTTATAGGAAAAGTTGGTTTTAAACCCACTTATGGTGCCGTTTCTCGTTATGGTCTTTTTTCTTATGCTACTTCACTTGATACCGTTGGTTGATTATCACACAATGTTGCTGATAGCATTGAAGTAGCTAAAGTTGCCTTTGGTAGAGATGAAAAAGATTTAACTTCGATTGCAATTAGTGTTGCAAATGCTTCAAAACAAAAACCTAAAAAAATTGCGGTTTTTAATTTTGAAAATGAAGTAAAAAGCTTTGTAAATGAACAACTTTTTAAACTTATAGATAAACTTAGAAATGAAGAAATTGAAGTTGAAATAATTAAACCAGATACTAAAATTCTTTCAGCAATTAGCATAGTTTATAAAATTGTTTCTTATGCTGAAGTTACTTCAAATCTTTCAGCAATCAATGGGATTAGTTTTGCGCATGCTCCAAAAAATCAGTCATGAGAGCAGATTATGTTTGATACTCGCAGTAGCGGTTTTGGTTTAGTTTTACAAAAAAGATTAATTTGAGGTTCTTACTTTTTAAAAGAAGAAAATCAAAAAAAATATTTATTAAAGGCAAAAAAAGTACGTCGAATAATTGCAAATTATTACAAGAAATTTTTAGAAAATTATGATATTGTGATTTTTCCATCGTATTATTCAATTGCACCTGATATTCAAGGAAAAAACGAAGATGATGAATCAAAAATTACCTCCAACATTTTAACAATTAGCAATCTCACAGGTAATCCCTCACTTTCAATCCCTCTTGGTAAATATCAAGGTTTACCTTTTAACATTACAATTGATGCTAATTTAAAAGAAGATGAAAAATTACTCAGTTTTGCTCTTTATATTGAAGAAAAAATAGGTGAAATAAATGAATAAATATGAAGTAATTATAGGTGTTGAAATTCACCTTGAATTAAATACAAAAAGCAAAATTTTCTCTAATGCATGCAACAAAATTGGTGAACCAAACACCAATTTTAACCTTTATGATTTAGGATATTTGGGAACCTTGCCACAAATTAATAAACAAGCAGTAGAAAAATCTATCATGCTTGCAAAAGCTTTAAAAATGAAGATAGCTCCCTTTTTAGCTTTCGATCGAAAAAACTATTTTTATCCAGATTTACCAAAAGGATTTCAAATTACTCAACAATTTCACCCAATAGGAAAAGAAGGTAAAATTAGTGTTGAATCAGAAGGTTTTACAAGAGAAGTTGAAATTGAAAGAATACATCTTGAAGAAGATACAGCAAAACAAATTCATCAAGGCGAATTTACTTATCTTGACTATAATCGCTGTGGAGCTCCTTTGATTGAAATTGTGACAAAACCTGTGATTAAATCAGCTCAAGAAGCTGCCAACTATGTTGATAATATAAGAAAATACGCTTTATTTTTGGGCATCTCTGATGCTAAATTAGAAAATGGATCACTACGTGCTGATGTTAATATTTCTGTTCGAAAAGTAGGACAATTAGATTTTAATAATAAGGTTGAAATTAAAAATATTAATTCAATTTCTAATATTAAAAAAGCTACTGAATTAGAAATAGAAGAGCAAATTCAAGCTTATGAAGAAGGTCAAATTGTAAAACAAGTAACTAAAAAATTTGATGACAAGCTAGTAAAAAATACAATCTTACGTGAAAAAACTAGTGCTATTGATTATAAATATTTTCCAGAACCAAATTTACCCATCATCGAATTACCTTTAGATTTTGTTAATAGTATTCAAATTAAGCCAACTCCTGATTTAATTCAAAAATTTTTAGTTGACAACAAAGTTAGTGATTTTTATATTTTGCAAATTTTAAATAGTATTGAAATATGAACATTTTTAAATAATTCAAGATTAGTTAATTGAGATTTGGGGGTTAAAATTTTCTTTGCCGAAGTTTTACCGATCGTAAATAAATTAGGTTGACAAAATTTAAATATTCAAACTAGTTTTTTTAATTTATTAGTTAAAGATTTATATCTTAAAAAAATTACAGTTATTGATGCTAAAAAGGCTATAAATTTAAAGCAAAAGGAAGAAAATTTAGATTATCACACTGTTATCAAAAAAGTTGTTGTTCCACAACTAAATGTAGAAGAATTGTCTAAAATTATTGATAATATTTTTATTCAAGAAAATGAACAAATACAAAAAAATATCAACAATAAAGAACGTATTTTTAAATATCTTATTGGCAAATTAATGAAAGAAGTTAAAGGTGCAGCTGACCCTAAGCTTATAAATGAGTTATTACAAGAAAAAATTAATAGTAATTTATAAAGCTGATAATTACCATTTGTTTAACATTTTATTAAAATAATTTAACAAAAGAATAAAGAAATTAGAATATGCTTAAAAAATTTGTTCCTAATATTAGATTCCAAGGACATAAAAATGAATGAGAGTTAGTAACTTTTGGTGATATTTTTGATTATGAAAGATCTGATAAATACACAATTAGTAGCGATTATGTAGCTTATGGAATTCCTGTTTTAACAGCTAACAAATCCTTTCTTTTAGGTTATACAAAAGAAGAAAAATACTATCAAAAGGGCGCTTGTCTTTTGTTTGATGATTTTACTTTAGAATCTCAATTTGTTGATGTGGCTTTCAAAGTTAATTCAACAGCATTAAAAATATTAACATCTAAAAAAAGATATGATCCTTTCTTTTGTTATCTGCTTTTAAATAAAGAACCTAAAAAACAACAAGGTCATATGCGTCATTACATATCATTAGTTCAACATAACAAAGTTTGTGTTCCAATGTTAGAAGAATCTAATTTAATAAAAAATCTGTTTTTTTACATAAATAAAATAATATTTTCTATTCAAGCAAAAATTACTAAGCTTGAATCAATCAAAAATATTTTGTTAAACAAAATGTTTGTCCAACCAACCAACCAACCAACCAACCAACCAACCAACCAACCAACCAACCAACCAACCAACCAACCAACCAACCAACCAACCAACCAACCAACCAACCAACCAACCAACCAACACCTCTAATTCGCTTTGCAAGTTATAAAAACCTTTGAAAATGAACACAATTAAAAGATATTGTTGAGCATCACACTTCTAATTTAACGTTTAGTGATGCTAAAAAACAAGGTAAATATTTTTTGTATGATGCCAAAGAAATTATAGGCAAAACTGATAAATTTGTTATCAAGGAAAATTACATTTCCATCATAAAAGATGGAGATGCTGGTCGCTTGAGATTTTTACCTACAAACACAGCATTTTGTTCGACAATGTCAGCTTTGACCAGTAAAAATAATTTTGATATTTACTTTATTTATAGTTTGTTATCCTCTTATTTTCCAATAGAGTCAATAATTAGTGGGACAACGATCAAACATATTTATTTCAAAAATTATGGTCAATTTGAATATTTTGTGCCTTCTATCAAAGAGCAAGAAAAAATAGCAAAAGTGTTTAAAAATATAGACAATTTGCTAAATTTATATGAATTAAAATTGCAAAAAATTGAAATGATTAAAACAACACTTCTTAATAAAATGTTTGTATAAATTTATACATAAAACAAGAAATAATTAATAATAATCATAATAAAAAATCTTTGCTAATCCTGCAAAATATTTTTAAATATGATTCTTATGTAATATAATATATAAAATTATGTTTAAGCATCAAGAAATTGACAAAAAATGACAAAAGCATTGAGAATTTAACAAAGTTTTTAAGACTCAAGATAAAAGTTTAAAAAAATTTTATGCATTGGATATGTTTCCTTATCCTTCAGCGGCTGGTCTACACCTAGGCCATCCGTTAGGCTATACAGCTACAGATATAATATCTAGACTAAAAAGGCTTCAAGGTTATGATGTTTTACATCCAATGGGATGGGATGCTTTTGGTTTGCCCGCAGAACAATATGCCATAAAAACTGGTAACCATCCAGCTGATTTTACAGCTAAAAACATTGAAAATTTCCGTCGTCAAATTAAAGCTTTTGGCTTTTCTTATGATTGAGAAAAAGAAATTGATACAACTGATCCTGCATTTTATTATCATACACAATGAATTTTTAAATTGCTTTATAAACAAAATCTTGCTGAAATTCGTGAAACAGATGTAAATTGATGTCAGGATTTGGGAACCGTTTTAGCAAATGAAGAAATTGTTCAAGATGAAAATGGTAATCTAGTTAGTGAAAGGGGAGGCTTTCCTGTTACTAATAAGAAAATGAAACAGTGAGTTTTGAAAATCACTAACTATGCCGACAAGCTTCTTGAAGGACTAAAAGATGTTGATTTTCCAGACTCATTAAAACTATTGCAAGAAAAATGAATTGGAAAATCTAAGGGTTGAGAGGTAAAATTTTTCCTTGAAGACCAAGAGGATTACATCGAAGTTTATACAACAAGGATAGAAACAATTTTTGGTGTTTCTTTTGTAGCAATTTCTACTAATCATCAATTGAGTAGTAAATTAGCTAGTCAAAATCCAGAGATTCAAAAATTTATTGATCAAAACTTTAGCACAAGTAACAAGCTGCAAACTAATAAAAAAACAGGAATTTTTACTAACCTTTATTTAACTCATCCAATTTTAAAGACTAAAATTCCAGTATTTATTAGCAACTACGTTCTTAACAATTATGGAACAGGGGCAATTATGGGTGTTCCTGCACATGATAGTCGTGATTTAGATTTTGCACAAGTTATGGATTTAAAAGTTGTTAAAGTAATTGATGATCAAAATCTACTAATAAATTCTGATAAATATAATGGCTTGACAATTTTGCAAGCTAGAGAAAAAATATTTTTAGATTTAAGTACTCAAAACTTAATAAATCAGAAAACTAGCTATAAAATTAAAGATTGAGTTTTCTCAAGACAAAGATATTGAGGTGAGCCATTTCCAGTTTATTTTGATGAAAATGACAATATTTTTCTTGAGGAAAAAATTGTCGAGTTGCCATATATGGACAAAATTAAACCAAATGGTGATGGTCAATCACCTTTAGCTAGCAACAAAAAATGGCTCACCTTTAGTAAAGATGGCCAAAAATACCGTCGTGAAACCAACACAATGCCCCAATGAGCTGGAAGCTCTTGATATTACTTAGCTTATATTTTAAAAAACAGTGATGGCTCCTACCTCAATTTAGATTCACCACAAGCCTTGGAAAGATTTAAAAAATGACTACCTGTTGACTTATACATAGGTGGGCAAGAGCATGCTGTTGGGCACTTAATATATTCAAGATTTTGACATAAAGTTCTTTACGAAGCCGGAATTGTAAACACACATGAACCTTTTTTCAAAATTGTCAATCAAGGTATGTTGTTGGGTAGTGACGGTTCTAAAATGTCGAAATCTAAAGGTAATGTTATCAATCCTGATGAAATTTTAGAGCTCTATGGTGCAGATGCTCTTCGTTTATTTTTGATGTTTATGTCACCT
The DNA here is from genome assembly GCF_000026765.1 of Mesomycoplasma conjunctivae. Taxonomy (NCBI): domain Bacteria; kingdom Bacillati; phylum Mycoplasmatota; order Mycoplasmoidales; family Metamycoplasmataceae; genus Mesomycoplasma; species Mesomycoplasma conjunctivae. The sequence continues at coordinate 155,535 of NC_012806.1, forward strand.
TTGACAGATGTTAAAAATTGAAAAAATAGTGGAATTAAGTCCATGTATCAGTGACTTGAAAGAGTTTATCGAGTTATAACTACCTCATATCAGTATGATGCAAAATTGCTAAAAAATATCACATTTGAACAAACTTATCATAAGTTTATTGCTGAGACTACTCAAAGTATTGAAGATTTAAAGTTTAATGTAGCAATTTCAAAATTAATGGTTTATATCAATTTTTTAAGTAAACAAAGTGTGCTTCCAGATAAAAAATATTTAACATCATTTATTATTATTTTTTCAACATTTGCGCCTCATTTAGCTGAAGAATTGTTAGAAAAGCTTGATGAAAATGATCTTTTTAACCAAAAATGACCAGAGTTTGATAAGAAAAAAACCATTGATTTAGACTATAACTTACCAATTTCAATCAATGGTAAAACTCGCACTGTTATTAATTTAAAAAATAAAACTACTGAAGAAGAAATTATTAAAATTGCAAAAAATAACCCTGCTTTATCTAAATATTTGGAAAATGCTGAAATTATTAAGACAATTTACGTTGCTAAAAAGATGTTAAACTTTATTACAAAAGAAAAAAAATAAATTAATTAAAAAATGAAAAAACCCCTTTATATTCTTGTTTTGCCAGCCATTTTATTTTTATTGATATTTTTATTTTTTATCATTAAAATAACTGTTGCAATTAATTGAGATCATAGAATTTTTATTGCAATCGAAACATCATTGTTTGTTCTTTTTTCTATCTTTTTTGTTTGATCCTTAATAATTTTAAGATCAAAAGTTTTGAAAAAAAATCATTTTTATTTTCAAAACTTTAACTCAATAATGCAAGCAAATAATACAGGAATTATCACACTATCTTCGACCTACCAGATCACTTCATATTCTGAATATATCAGTGATATTTATAAAGAAAAATTAATTGGTAAGACGATTTTTCAACTATTTCCACAATACAAAAAAATTGAGTCTATTCCTAATGAATTTAAAATTAAAAAAGGTCACAAATCTTATTTAATTGTTTTTGATCGCTTCAATTATTGAATATCAATTCGCGATATTACACTTTTTGAATCTTTGCTCACAGGTTATAAAAATAACTCATTAGTAGTAGCAGAAATAGAAATCGATAACTTAAATTCTTCAACATTCAAAAATAGTAATCAAGATATTTCAAATATTAAAATATTTGTTAACACATTTTTAGAAAATTTATCAAAAAAACATCATTTTTTATACAAAGAATACGAAAATGGCAAGTTTTTTTTAGTTCTTAGATATGAAACATTTCTCTTGTGACAAAAATCACATTTTGGAGTCTTTGGTGAAGATAAAACTCGAATTGATGATAATAGCACGGTTTGACTTTCTGTAGGTTTTGGTTTGGGTAGTGATAATCTCATTGAATTGAGAAGTCTTGCACAAGATGCTATATCTTTTTCAAAAATTCGTGGTGGTAATCAAGTCTCCATTTACGAGTATGGTAAAAAACTTTTTTCCTATGGATCTTATAGTGAAAATGTTATTGATAGTTCGTTAGTTGCACTAAAAAATATTTCAAGATTGCTTTTGGACAAGCTAGAAAATGCTGAAAATATTATCGTTTATGGACATCTAAATTCTGATCTAGATGCCCTTGGTGCAGCTTTTGGGCTGGGTACTTTTTTAAAACAGTATGCAAGTGAGGTATATAAAAAAAATATTAATTTTTATATTCAAAATAAAACATTTGACTCAACTGCTTCGAGATTTTTGGCACAAAGTGATTTTGTGACCAAAGATTATTTTATTTCTCCACAATTTGCTTCCAAAATAAGTGCCAAAGGTGCCAAAAATGAAAGTGTTATAGCAATTTTAGTTGATGTGTCTTCGATTGCTAGAATTGAAAATAAAAAAGCCTTTAATAACATCAGTCCACAAAATATTTTTATTTTTGACCATCACTTAGTAAATGCTGATGCTCAACAAACGCTCGAATATATCAATGATTATATAGACACTAGCGCTTCTTCGACTTGCGAAATTATTACTAATTTAATTTTATTAACATATAATTATCAAATTAAAATTGATCAGCAAGTGGCTCAAATTTTACTCAACGGTATTTATGTTGATTCGGCTCAGTTTAAAAAAACTACCTCAATTTCCACTTTTAATGCCGTCTCTGCTTTAGTTCGATGAGGGGCTAAAATTGCTCAAACTACCGAATTTTTAAAGCTAAATGAAGCGGAATCTAATATAATTAATAATATATTAGCAAAAGTTGTTGAAGTAAAACCTGGATTTTTCTTAGCTGTAGACAACCAAGAAATTGATGTTGATTTAGTTTCGATAGCTTGTGAGCAAATTTTATCTGTTAAAGGACGCAAAGCAGCCTTTGTTGTTGCCAAAGTTCCAAACAAAAAATACTATAAAATGTCAGCTCGCAGTTTATCTGATGTTAATGTGCAATACATTGCAGAACAGCTAGGCGGCGGTGGAAACTTTTCTTCATCAGCTGCAATTTCAACAACTGAAACTTTTGAGGAGTTTGTTGAAAACATTGAATTAGCAATTAAAAGGAGAGATTATGAAAGTTATACTAATTAAAGATAGCAAAGACGGTAAAGCAAACACTGTAGTGGATGTCTCCCCAGGTTATGCAAGTAACTTTTTGTTCAAAAATAAACTTGCAATTCCTTTCACAAAGGAAAACGAAGCACAACTAAAACTTCATTTACAAGAAGTGGCTATTCATGAAGAAGAAAAATACCAACAAGATTTGAAGTTAAAAGAACAAATTGAAAAAACAGTTCTTTGGTTTAAATTAAAAGGAACAAACGATGTAGCACATGGTGCAATTTCAGCCAAAAGAATTCACCAAGCACTTGAAGAACAAGGAATTCACCTTGAAAAACATAGCTTTGAACATATCAATCTTCACAATTTTGGAACTACAAATATTAAAATAAAAATTTCAGCAAAAGTTTTTGCTAAATTAAAAATTAATATAACTAAAGATGAGTAACCACCGATATACCGCTCCAGATATTGAAAGAGTCATCCTTACATATTTTTTGCGTCGACCAGATAAGGTTCACCGCTATATTAATTTGCTAAGTGAAGAAGATTTTAGTGATAAGCAATTATCAATTATCTTTCTTGCAATCAAGGAATTGATGAATAATAATGGTTCTTTTAGTGTCGAACTTTTAATTGAGCATCTTAGAAGCTATGGAAAATTAGAATTAATTGGCGGCCTTCCCACAATTGCTAATTTATCAGAATCTTTTTTAGTCTTTGATAATACAATTGAGCAATATATCAAAATTGTAACTGAGAAGACAGCTTTGCGTAATTTGAAAAAATTACTTGAAGAAAGCTTGAAAAATATAGATAATTCAACACTTTCGAGTTCTGATTTGAGCTCCCATTTGCAGTCACAAATTAACCAAATTAATTATGCCAACACGACTGATAATTTCACCAGTGTCTCAAGTGTTTCCAGCGAAATTCTAGATTATTTAGTTCAAAATCGCAATCGTGATTCTTTCAAAGGTTTATCCACCGGATATACAAATATTGACAATACCACTTCTGGGCTCCAGCCTGGTGAATTAATAATTTTGGCTGCCCGTCCTTCAGTGGGTAAAACCGCTTTTGCCCTCAACATTGCAAGAAATGTTTGTGCTAATAAAAAATCAGTTTTATTTTTCTCATTGGAAATGTCTGATAAAGATTTAGTTACAAGAATTTTATCGCTTGAGACCAACATCGACTCTGCCTTATTTAAAACACCAAAATATTTAAAAGAGGAGCAATTTGAAATTATTACAAGTGCTATTAATCACCAAATTGCTAATTATCAAATGCTCATCAATGATTCAGGTTCAATAAATATCGACGATATTTATTGACAAGTTTGAAAACGTTTTAAAAATAATGAAAAATTTGATTTAATTATTTTAGACTACCTACAATTAATCAATTCAAGCCAAAAACAAAGAAGCGATTCTAGACAAGTGGAAGTTTCAATCATTTCTAGAAAGCTCAAACAACTAGCTCGTGATGTCAACGTGCCCATCATTGCACTTTCACAATTGTCAAGAAGTGTTGAAAAACGTGAGGATAAATTGCCAATGCTCTCTGATTTACGTGAATCGGGAGCTATCGAACAAGATGCCGATATTGTCGCCTTTTTATATCGAGCTGATTACTACAACAAACAAAAAGGTAGCGAAGAAATAAGCGATGACTCGCCAACACAATTGCGAATTGCTAAAAATCGAAGTGGTCCAACAGGTATTCTTGACTTTATTTTTATCCCTCGTCAAGGACTTTTTGTCGAACAAGAATGAAATGGTGATAGCGATGAATAAGGATGGTTGTTAATGTCGTAAGTAGTTTTTATAATAATATTATTAATTTTATTTATATTATCGGCATTTTTTTCAGCTTCTGAGACAGTCTTTACAGCTACTAGTCGGGCAAAAATTGAAACCAATCTTCCAGATTTGTTTATTGGTAAGAAATTTATTTTAAAATATTATGATAATTATGAACGCACACTTACTGTGATTTTAATATGAAATAATATTTTTAATATCGGAATTTCGATTATTATTTCTGTCCTTTTTGCTACCTTACAAATTAATGAATCCTTGCAAATTCTGATTTCAATTTTAGCAACAACGCCTCCTTTAATCCTTTTTAGTGAACTGTATCCTAAAATTTTAGGAAAGCATAAACCAATTTTATTTTTAAAAATATTTTGAGTAGTTTTAACATTTTTTTACTATTTAAGTTATCCAATTGCTATTTTGATTACTAAATTTATTAAAACTAGTAAAATCACACATACTGAAAATGAGTTGAAAAAAATTATTTTACAAGGTCAACGTGAAGGTGTCTTAGAAAAAGAAGAATCCGACCTAGTTATTCGTGCGCTTGATTTTGATTCATTTAAAACTGAAAAATATTTTACTAAATTAAGTGATGTGGTCTACGTTGATTATGAAGATAGTTTCGAACATATTTGTGACAAGATAATTGATAGTAATTTTTCACGAATTCCTGTTTGAAAAAAAGACACTTTTGTAGGTATTTTGCTAGCAAAAGACATTTTACATCTAAATGAATTTTCAATAGATGACTATATTATTGAGGTACCTCTCCTGCCATCTACTAGTTTAATTAAAACTAATTATGAAATTTTAAAGCGTTCAAAATCACAAATGGGTTTTGTCACTAGTTCATTAGCTAATAAAAAAATTATCGGAATTTTAACATTTGAAGATATTCTCGAATGTCTTTTTGGACCTATCTATGATGAATATGACTACCGTGATAATCTAGAAATTTATGAGTTATCATCCAACCAAATTATTGCTTATAGTACTACCTCAATTTCTGCTATCAATAAAGCCTTAAACATCGAATTATCAACATCTTTTAGTACTCTTCAAGATTGACTAAATGCTAATTCAAAAACAAAAATTGTCAAGGGTAGCACAGTTTTAAGCAATTTTAACAACTATAAACTTGAATTTAAGATTTTTAATAAATCTAACAAAGTAATGGAGGTTAAAATTGCCAAAATTGAAGTGGAACAAGATAATTAAAATTTGAGTTGAAACATCGGAAATTGAAGTTTTTGTCAATTATACTAAAGTTAAAAAATATGTAATTAAATGATTATCTCAAAATCAAATCTTAATTACTATTTTTGATGCTATTCCTGAGAGTATAATCATTAATTTAGCGAAAGATTTTGTTCAAAAAAGACCTTTTTCTCAAGATAATTTGTCAATTTTGGATACAATAAAATGATTAGATATAGAAAATAATTTGCTATATTTTATAGGTAAAAAATATTCATTTAAAATTATAAAAATGAAAAAAACTCACTTTTTATATGCAAATAATTTTGTTGTTGATATCAAAAATTCCTGAGATCTTGAAAAAGCTATTTCCAAAGCTATTATTGAAAAATTTTGCCAATATATGATTAAAAGAACAAATTTTTGAATTACAAAAATGGGAATTGAGCAATCCTATCTTGTAAAAATAAACAAGAAAAAAACTTCTTGAGCTACAAATTATAATAAAAGTAAAATTCACTATTCAACTGCTCTTATACCCTTTGATCAAGATGTTTTAGATTATGTAATTATACACGAGCTTTCACATCATTTTGTAAGCCAACATAACAAATTATTTTGGGAAAAAGTTGCCAATTTTTGTTTAAATTATAAAGAAATGGAAAGTAAATTGAATAAAAATGAATATAAATAAAGATAGCTTTAAAATTTATGTTTGCGGGCCAACTGTCTATGATTTTATACACATTGGCAACTTAAGACCAATAATTAGCTTCGATTTTTTGATATCAATTTTAAGATATTTTAATAAGAAAGTTGACTTTTTGCATAATATAACTGATATTGATGATAAAATCATCAATAGAGCTCTTGCTGAAAATAAAAGCGAGTCTGAAATAGCCAATTTTTACTATCTACATTATTTAGAAATGCTAAAAATCTACAATGTTTTTCCTCCGAATATGATTATTAAGGTAACAGATCATTTAGACAAAATTATTAACTATATTTCTAATTTAGAACAAGCTGGCTTTACATATTATAACCAAGATGGTGATTTAATTTTCAATACTAAAAAAATTGAAAATTATGGAAAAGTGTCAGGTCAAATTTTATCAAAACTCTATAAAAATAAAGACAATAAGGCAAATAATAATGATTTTGTTTTGTGAAAAAAAACAAAAAAAGGTGTTGTTTATAACTCTAGTTTTGGCCTAGGAAGGCCAGGTTGACATACAGAATGTTCAGCTATGATTTTTGATTATTTTAATACACAAATAGATATTCATGGTGGCGGAAATGATTTAATTTTTCCACATCATGAAAATGAAAATGCCCAACATTTTGCCCTTAATAAAGAAGATATTACAAAAGATTGACTTCGTGTTGGTGTAATCAATATTAATGGGCAAAAAATGTCAAAATCGCTAGGTAATGTTATTTTAGCTAAAGATTTTTATCAAAAATACCACCCTGATGTGTTTCGAAATATTTTATTAACATCTTCGCTTAGTTCTCCTATCAATATAACTTCTGAGCTTTTAACTAATCATTCCAATTTAATACTGTCATACAAAAAAAGTTATTTTAATCACTTATTTAATCCACAAACTGTGGACAAAAACAAGGTTGACGAAGTTTTAAATTTATTTTTAAGTCAGAATTTTTCACAAGCTAATTTGATAATTTCACAATTGCTAAAAACGAATCAAAATAGTACACTAGCACTTATTTTTCAAACATTACGTTTTCAATTTGCAAGTCTAAAAGCTAGTGATGAAGATATAGCAATGTATAATTTATGAAATCAGAAAAGAGTTGCAAAATTATGGTCAGAAGCTGATGAAATACGTGAAAAATTGTGAAAAAAATATATTTTTTATTAATTTTTTCTATCATTCTTGGAAAAGAGCAATACTATGGTTAAATTTATATGTGGAAAACATTCCTTACTTGAAGCAATAGAAAATAATATCCCTTTTAAATTTATTTATTTGACTAAAAAACCAACTGAAGCTTTATTAGCAAAGCAAAATTATCAAATTGTGCCAATGAGTTTTTTGAATCAGTTGACTACCAGCAATCATCAAGGATATGTTGGTCAAATCGAGCCTATTAGGTTTTATCCGCTTGAAGTTTTACAAAAAGAGCAACCAAACTACCTCTTAATACTCGATCATATTCAAGATCCTTACAATTTAGGTGCAATTATTCGAAGTGCCAATGCTATGGGAGTAAAACACATCATATTGCCAAATAAAAGAGCATCAAAAATCACTGAGGTAAGTTTAAAAGTCTCATCTGGAGGTTTCGTGGGTATTAAATTTATAGAAGTAAATTCCTTGTCAACCGCGATAGAAAAGCTGAAAAAATGAGGTTTTTGAGTTTATGCATCAGCACTTGATAAGTCAAGTTTAGAAATCGATTCTGTAAATTTAAACACTCCGGCGGCCATAATAGTTGGCTCTGAATCAAAAGGAGTTAGCAAAACTATTTTAAAACAAGCAGATGAGATTTTTTATATCCCTATGTTCGGTAGTGTTCAATCACTCAATGTTTCTGTTGCAACAGGTATAATTTTATTTAATTTATTAAAAAAAGTGAGATAAATTATGAAAGCTAAACCTAAAGACAAAACCGAAAAGAGTATAAGAAGATTTTATAATAAAGTTATTGCCGAATATTCTAATTTAATTACCGCATGTTCTAAGCAAGTTATATATAAATTTCCAAACATTCCACTATCATGAGAAGATTTATATAATCATTCTTTGCCTTATACAGTTGAGTTATACAAAAAATTTAATCCTGAATTAGGAATTCCCATTTCCAACTATTTGATACATAATTTAAAATTACATATGATGTGGTATTGCAACTCATTTATGACTAAAAATAGTCAAATTCTTAATCATGCAGTCTCAATTGATGAGCTTTATGACAATCCGCATTTTTCTAGCAATGATTTTGACGATGAATTTGAAATTAAAGATATTTTTCAAAGAATTACAAGTGGTATGGATGAAATTGAAAGAAAAATTTTTCACTGTCACTTTTTAGAAGACAAAACTACCAAAGAAATATCACATATAACAGGTATAACTTCACAGAAAATTAATAAAATAATTCAAAAATTTCAAGAGAAAATCGAGAGCTATATATTATAATATATAGTTTAAGAAAATAAAACTAAAAGAGACAAATTTTGTTATGAAGAAAAAAATTTCGATGAGTTGTCAATCTTGTGGTAATAAAAATTACTCACTTAACAAGTCAAATTTAGCTAGACTAGTTATTAAAAAGTTTTGTAAAAAATGCAACTTATCAACAATGCACAAGGAAGAAAAATAGTGGATAAAAAAATGAAGTTAACCAAGAAAACTAAAAATAATAAGAAAAAATATTATTTTAGATTATTTTGGAAGGAAATGAAAAGAGTAAAATGACCAAGTGGTTCATTTACTTTTAAAAGCTATGGAAAAGTTATTTTATTTAACATAGTTTTAATGGTGATTTTTTTCATTATTGTAGTGGTAGCAACTCTTTTATGAAATAGAACAGGTGTAGGTTTTTAAGGAATATTTATGAAAGCATTTTTTAAGTGATACATGATATCAACAATCTCTAATAAAGAAGATACAGCAATTACTTTGTTAAAAAATCGAATTGAACATGAAGGCCCTGAAATGAAGGCGCATTTCAAGGAAATTATCAAATTTGATGTTCCATATTATGCAGAAAAAGAAAATACTCAAGAGAAAAAAATTAAATATCAAAATCTTTATAAAGGTTATTTTTTCATAAAAATGGATATGAATGATCAAGCCTGATATATTGTCAGAAACACACAATATATTACAGGTTTAGTAGGTTCTCATGGTCGTGGAGCAAAACCTACACCAATTTCTGATAGACACTTTAAGAAAATGAAGGATAATTGAGAACAAATTATCAATGATTTTAAACAATATAAAGGTATTACATTAAAAATAAAAATCGATGATTTAGTAAAAATCATCGATGGCCCTTTTAATGGTGATATCGGTAGAGTTGTTGCTATCAGTGATGATAGAAAAGTTATTGATGTTGAACTAGATAATGTTTTTGGTAAAAAAGCAATTACTTCTTTTGACTATAAAGTTGTTGAAAAGTTTGAAAATTAATTTTGCTACTTTTTAAATTTAGCTACAAATTTATTGTATAATCAAAAAATCAATAAAGCTATCCCTAAAGTTATAATCACTCCTATTGGAATTAATGAGTAATAATCACTTTTTTTAATTAGCGAATTTGTCTTAATATTTTCATCATTTTCTTCAGAATTAGACAGATTTATAACTTTAATATTTTTTGTTCCTGTCACCTGAAGAGAAAGAGGTTTTATAACAATATCTTGTGACTTAAGAGTCGGATTATTTTTAAAATTTTCAACTATTTTGTCTAGTTGGCTAATTTGAAAATAGCTATCAAAATCTACCTTCTGATTTAAAAAATAATCTTTTAGTTCTTTTTTTATTAATTTTCCAATATTATCTGAATTTTTAGGTTTTATTTCTATTTTTTCTAAATTTATCGAGGATAAATTATTAATACTTGAATTTTCTTTGTTAGCTACCACATTTATTAATTGGATATTTTTGCTTCCAAAAATCATATTGTTTGAATCAGGATTTGTTGTCAAACGCAAATTAAATATTTTATCAAGATTAGTGTTACTACTTTCTAAGCCATTTATCGCTTTTTCTAATATTGAATAGAAATTTTCAATGTTTCAATCTTGTTCAAATTTTCAATTTTTTGATTCTCAATTATCATAAATTTGTTGATGAATAAACTGTTTTGCTTGTTCTAAATTATCAATACCAGATAAATTAATTTGCTCTAATTTGAGATTTTTAAAAATGTCAATATATTGATTTTCTTGATGATTAATTAAATGTTTGTTTTCAGTTAATTGGTAATTTTTGGTAAACTCTGGTTTTAATTTTAGTGCTAAAAAAATAGAATTATTTTCTTCAACAAATTTTGTATTTAAAATATTTAAAATAGAATTATTTTTTTCTAATTCTTTTACAAAAGTATTTATATCGTTTTTAAATTTAGGTATATTTACCTTTATTTTTTCTTTATTTAACAGACTATTTGATTGGTAAATGTTTGCATTTTGAGCAGTGATTCTATCATTATAAAGGCGAATATAATTTTGATTTAAGGGCCTGATAATAATGTCAAAATTGAACCTATTGTCTGTTGTTTCTTGTATATTTTTAAAGGTTATTTGAAATTTACTTGATAAATCAGGACCTATTAAAGTATCTAATATTTTTTTATTGTTTTTTGGGTTTAAATAAAATTGTTTTTTTCCTTCCAGTCTAATTTTATCAAGTATTCACTCTAATGAAAAGTTAGGTAATTTATTGAAAATATAATTATTATTCAAGGTTTGTTTTGTAATATCTTCATTTACTAACGTTCTTCAATATTGTAATATTTGTTCGTAATTTAGTTGGAAAATTTGTTTTTTAGACAAATTTTTATTTTTTAAAAATTTAAATAATTCAACTCCGGGTTTTGAATTTCAAAAAAGTAAAACATCTTTATTTTCATACAAGTTGTTTGCTAATTTGTTGTTTTCATCTTGACCAATTGAAAGTATTTTAAAACTATTAATTCCACTTTCATTTTGAGTTTGGATTAATCAATTACCAGTTGAAGAAAAGAATCGGCTATAATTTTGGTCTGCAAAGGTGTTTTCTAGTTTTCTAATTTGTACATTATTGTTTTGGTCAAAGTCTATTTCAAATATTTTGCTTTCAATATTATTTGTATTCCCAAAATTATTTAGATCTAAATTGGCTGCTTGCTTTAAAATGTTTAACTCAATTATAAAGCCATCATCAACATTATTTTTATTTAAAAAAATATTAAATAATCCTTGATAACTAGAATTTGCAAATGTTTTAGGTAATATTTGCTTAGGAACTCAAATTATTTCCTTTTCTACTCCAGTTTGAAGGTTTATTTTAGGATTAAAATCTTTATTTTCGATAAAATTTCCTTGATTATCAAGGATATTTTGTCCTTGATTATCTAATAAAAATGGACTAATAAGCTGTTTATCCTTTAAATTATCATCAATATTTCAACCAAAAGATGTGATGCTTAAAATTGGTGGAATATGATTGATTATGATGTCTATTTCATAAATAGATTTTATTTCTTTTTGATTTTGACTTTTATCTTTTGTCTGTGAATATTCTATAATTTGAACTTTAAATTCATTACCATTTCCAAATATTCTCTCATCAGCAAGTTTAGCAGTAAACACCTTGTCTACAACACTTGCTACCTTGCCATTTACTAGCAAAACTTCATTTTCATCTGGTTTAGTTATAAATTTTATTACTACATCATTATGGAACTCTAATTTGCCGCCATATGTTTTATTTGCTTGGTTTTCTGTTTGTTGAGTGGATGAATTTTTTCAAACTACTACCTTATCATTTTCTAAGCCTGTACCATCTTTGTATATTTTGCTAGGATATATTTTTAGTCTGTTTTTTGTTGCTTCTTTTAATAATTGAGAGTCATAATCTCAGTGGATTAAAACATTTGAATTTATTGGTAATTCACTATAACTATTGCTTTGTTTGTCAAAAACTTTAAGTGAAAAAGCTAACTTTCTATCATCTAGAAATTTATAATAAATATAAGAGTCAAACTTTTTTAAATCATAATTATTACTAAAATTATCAATTTTAGTTTTTATCTGCTTTAAAAAATTTTCCTGATCTTCTCATTGGTCAGAAATGGAATAGTCATTGTGGCTTTTTGGTCATCAAAGACGAAATTTACCATTATCTAATACAGAGTTGTTAAAATCTCTTTGTAGTTTGGAAAATAATTGATCTAATTCTTGATTTTCTTGTTTTATCAACAAGGGATAAAAATTAAAAACGACCTGAAAAATAGGGTTAACAACTTGATTATCAATTTCAAATCCAACTTTGAATTCAACATCAGATATTTCTATTAAATCTTTATTTAGCTTATATTTTGCAAATTTTTCATCAATATCTGATTGCAAATATTGACTCATATCAATTTTATTTCCTTTTGCATCTTGGGCTAGTAATTTATTTTCTTTTAGCTTAGCTAAATTAGTTGTGCCCTCAATTTTAAAAGGGTTTTCTAGATTGGCATGAGGGGTATCTAATGTGCTATAAAATCAATTAGGACATTGTTGACCATAAGTACATATTTGTGTTCTTTTTTGAACACTTTTTGTTCTTTTTCCTAACTCATAATTCCCCTTAATATTGTCACTATTATTGAGATATTCTTGTAAACTAATTTTAATATTTTTATCATTATTTTTTCAATCAAAATAAAAGCTTTTGGCATCAAATTTGACTCCAGGAAAAGCATAACTTATTTTAATTTGTTCTTTTTGATTTTTATGTTCTGGCTTTTGATCAATAGATATATTATTTGCTTGAGAAAACATGAGAAGTGGAGTGATAATAGATAAATTAATTGCTATAATTTTGAACTTCATAATCGTTAGTTATCTTTAGAAATCTATTACCTTGGTCAAAAAATAAATGTTTTTCCCCACTATTGTAATAGCTTGAACATAAATATCTTTCATTAGCGTTTACAAAAAAGATAAAATCACCTACCTGAGCATAAGAAATAAAATATTTTTCTTCATTTGTTAGTCCACCAGAAGCCGAAAACAACTTGTCGACTTTTTCAATGTCATTGTTTTTTAAGTTAAAAAAGAAGGCATATTGACAATTTTCAATGATCGATTCACTTTTTCTAGCAAACTCACCACTAATGGCAAAATCACCAGGATTTTGTGTTGTAATTACTATTGATCCATTGTATTTTCTTATTGTCTTTGTAATTTTGAATAAAAAGTCAAGTGCAATCATATTGGACTCATCAATAAATTTATGAGCTTCATCAACAACTAAAATAATTTTTTTATCATTTTGAATATTGGCAGCGATTTGACCCTCAATAAATGATAAAATAAGGAAAAATCCAGCTTGATAAATCCGTTTTTCTAAATGCATTAAAGTAGATACATTAAAAATAGTTAGCAAATTTTGAAGATTTATTTCACTAGCAACACCATTAAATAAATGGTTTAATTTTCCAAGATCGCCAAATTCGTAATTAAGAGAAGCTAAAATTGTTGCTTTTTCTTGCGGTAATAAATAATCAAAATCACTTTCTTTTACCTCCCTAATCAGATCACTAATGGTGGGGTAGTCATGACTATTTAGCTTGGTGATATCAACTTCCTTTAAATAAAAACCTTCTTTTTTATAGATTTTTTGCACGCTATCGACAATGGCAATAATCATTTTGTGACTTAAATTTGGAAACAAGATTGTAAAAAATCTCTCAAGTGTATTTAGGTGTAGTGCTATAGTTTCATAGTTATTAAAATGATATTTGCTAATTTCTTTAAACTTAGGATTAAATACTTTTTGAATTTGTAGGGGGTTAAACAGCGTGGTGTTGTCACCACCAAAGTTGATAATTTGTCCTTTACTAAATTGTGCAAGTTTTCAATATTCGTTTTGAGGATCTAAAACGATTGTGATATTATCTATCATTTGATTATAAAGTATAATTTTTTTGGTCATTGTAGTTTTTCCAGCTCCAGAAGTTCCTAAAATAAAAGCATTAGAATTTTTTCTATCTTGGTTTTGCAAAAAAATGTCGAAAAATATAGGACTATATTCATTTTTAGTTGTACCTATGATATTAAAATTTTCATCATTAAAATTTCTGTTAGTAAAAGGAATGCCAAAAGAAATATTGCTCGCTGGCATTTCGATATCTTCTTCAAGTAAATTTTTGTATCTAAAAGAAATTTGCGTAAAAGCTTGCAATTGTCTATATTTTAGGTGGTTAATTGTAGCCCCAATATTTTTTAAATTATTTTTATTTTCAATTTCGAGTTCCTTCAAACCTTTTATTGTGTTAGAGACACTTAAGAAGAGAAAAGTTGAGTAAAAAATTTCCTCTTTTGCACTACCAGCGACATCTATAATTTGTTCAAGAGCCATTCTTTCAATTTTTGATTTAGATTTTTGAACAATATTAAATTTTTCATTCATATTTGATTCCAAATTTCTAGCTCCCTTGCTAAAACTGCTTTCTTTTTGTTGGCTGGTTAATCTAGTCAAGTGTCAAATCACATTACTATTTGAAGAAAATAATTGCGAGGCTCAACCAAGTGGCAACTGAAATGGGTATTCATTTATACTTTGAATTGAAAAGTATAGATCATTAATCTGAAAATATTCTGGTTTTCATTTAATCTCTTTTTGTGCAACATATTTGGCTATATTATCACCTTGATGGATATAATTTATTTCTTCATCAGTTAAAAAATCACTAAAATTAATGATTTTTAAATGAACATTTAATAGCTCTTCAGAATTTAGTATATTGTTAGCAAAACCAGAATTGATTAAGTTGGAGTGTAACAGATTTAGTTGTTGCAAAAGAGAATTGTTTGATTTTTCATAAATAATAATAAAATATTTATGGTGCAAATATGAGCCAAAATTTTTGATGTCTTCTTGATAGTTTGCACAAAAATCTTGGTCAAATTTTTGTTGACAAAGATGTTTGTTTTGTTCAAAAAAAATCATATTTTTACTTAAGTCATTTTCTTGTGCTATTTTTACAATGGTAATTTTACTATTTATAGCATTTAGTGCAATAGTTAATTTATGCATAATTTGTTCAATTTTTTCTGAACCTATACTAAAAATATCTTGACCCTTGATTTCTACCCCAGCAAAAAAACCACCACTAATTTGAATAGTTTTATTTTTAGCTTTAATATATGGGACTAAATTTACTGTATTAGCACTGGTTTTTGAATTTCTAATGTGACGCTTAGGTCTTGATTGGTAGAGAAGAAAATACCAGACTATCTTATAACCTTTAAGTGCTCAACTTTTATAGTATTTTACTAAAGGAAAAGATGTTGTCATAAACAAAGTAAATGAAATAAGAATTTTTCATAAAATAAACAGATTGTCATTAACAGTAAAACCTATACTAACAGAAACAAAAAATAAAAATAAAATTATTGGTAAATCAAGCAAAGTTATATTTCTAAAAATATGAATTTGCACGGATTTTATACGTTTATTTTGTAATTTCATCAATAACTCCTAATTTATTTTTATTCTTTTTTTGTCAAATTTGATTTATCATTTTCATCATTTTCAGTTTTTGTTTTTTCTTGCTCTTTTTGTGAATTGTTCTTTATTTTTGGACTAGAAATTGAAGTTTTAGCTTGCTCGTTAATTATTGGATCATAATTTTGAGTAGATTCTATTTGTTTTTCTTCAGTTTTTAGCTTGTTTTTTGAAGGATTTCATGCTTGTTCAGAGACTTTAGGTGAGTCAGTTTTTGATTTATCATTTTTTTCATTGACAGATGTCGATTTTATGGTATCATCTACATTTCCTATAAGTAAAAAATTAGGATTTTGTTTTGTTTTAGAGTGTTCTTTGTTTTGGTTAGCTGTTTTATTATGTTTTATATTTAGTTGCTCATCATTATTGGATCTTTTTCACATTTTTGTTCCTTGAGAAGCAGCAGCAATTCCGCTTCCCACTGCTAAACCTGTCATCATCAAGCCGCGTCAATTTAAACCTTGTGATTGACTACTTGAAATTCCATTTACACTAGGTAGTATTTTTGAGCTATCACTAAAAATACCATTTGCTTTTTTATTACCATCTCCGCTTCTACCTCTCATTTTCAACATAAAACCACCTATGGCACCCGCTGAAACTCCTGCAACTTTTAGGGCTGAGCTTGCCAATCTTTGTTGATAACCTACAAGATTTCCTTGACCAAATTGTGATGCTATTTGCTTGGTAAAGGTTATAATAGCAATTCCACCTCCTATTATAAAAGCTAGTTTAACAAAGAATTTGTATAAAAATTCGTTAGAGCCAGCTTCTCTAAAATTCATTGAATCAGCAATAAATAATGTCGATGATAGTCAAATTAGAAAAATATTAAAACTTGTTTGGTAAACAATTAAGGAGGCTAGTTGCCCAAAAAACGACTTCACTCATAGCTTAATTTGCTTGCCATTATCCCAAATACTATTGGCAATTCAGAGCGGCATTGTAAGAAAATTCATAAATAGTTGTGCACCTGCTACAAATCAAGAAATAAAACTTATACCTAAAATAAAGCTAATCACTAGCGAAGCAATACCTAAAGTTAAAACTAACTGGATCGCCTCGCCACTATGAAATCTGGTGTATGAGTCGTAACCTGGAGGACGAAAATCTTTAGAAATCCTTACTACTTCAGATTCGCTTATTTTGTCGGTAGATGATTTTACAATTAAATATGTTAAGCTAGAGTTGCCTCTAACATATTGATTTACAAGATCGAGTAACATCTGTAAAATAATTAAACTTGCAAAAAGTAAAATTGGAAATAAAAAGGCAAAAGCAAAAGAAACAAACACTCCTCTAGTCATGGAGACGATTTCTTCGCCAGGATTTTCCTTTCTTGCAACTAAAAATTTTACAAATTTGGCAACAAATAAGACAAATCCCATTGCTAAAGCAACAAAAACAAAGACTCAAAATCCAACAGGCAAGTCTTGGAAACTAAATTTACCTTTTTGAAAAATTACTCTTACAATAATTTCAAGACCTAGTTGTTGAAAAACTAAGTTAAAAAATGCAATTAATGCCAGAGGAATATAAACAAAAAGATATCATCCTAACAAGAAAAAAGGATAGGTAATAGCATTAATTATTCCAGTAAAAAAGCCAAACATTTTTAACTTCTACCGGTTGCCGCACTTGAAGCAACACTAATGATGAGAGCTGATAAACCAAGAACTACTAAAATAATCACAAATCCAATTGTTGATCAAATTAGTGCTTTTTTTCACTTTTCGCGTTTTTCAGCATCATGAGAAATTGCAAGCATAGTTGCAAAAAATATTACTGAAACAATTAGAATACCGGCAATAACTGGCATTCCAATATTTGTTAAATATTTTAGTCAATTTTGCAGTTGTGTTGATAGTTGAGATAAACCTTGCGAACCAACAGGATTTGTACCGCTAAATAATATAATATTGTTGATAAACTTATTCATTTGCTAAATCTCCTTGTTTAAATTTTGTATCTTTAATTGCTGTAATTCAGTTTGCTCCTTGCTCAATTAATGTTTGATTTCCAAAATGTTCATGGGCATTTTCACCCTTGGAAAAACAATAAATTTCTTTTCCTAAATTTAAAAAGTAATTGATCAAATTGTGTAATCCACTTTTTTTATTAATTGAATAGACAATCAGACAACTTGCCAATCCAGCCACAATTCGATTGCGCTCAATCAGTCTTTTAGTACTGATTTTATCTTGTGGTGGATACTCTGAGATAACCAAGAGATTTTCATAATTGTCTTGATTGTCTAAAAGTCAAGGATTTTCAATACCGTTTGCGGAAACTAAAATAATGGGAGCATTATTTAGTTTAAAATATTTAATAACTCTTTCTTCAACACCGTGATATCCATTGACAACTAATGTGTGCCTTTTGACAACTTCTGGTAGTGAATTATTAAAAAAGTCTTTGACATTTTCATCATATTCATCACCAGTTAGAGTAATTTTTGGACTATCACTTGTCAGAATGTCAATATTACCTTTATAAAAAATAACAAAAGGAGGTTGTTTTAAGTATTCAAGCTCTTTTGGATACTCTCGATCTAAGATTGTTATTGCCTTGATTTTATTATTTTCTAGTAGTAATTTTAGATTATTTAGCTCATCTTTTTCAATAACTTCATTTGTTTCCAAAGCTTTCATTATTTTTCTAAAGTCACCTTGATACTTGATGCTAAAATATATTAAAACTGTTTTCATTTTAACCCCTTTCACCACAAATTAAACTAAAGTTGGTAAAATATAATGATAAAAAGAAAAAAATCACATTTTAAAGATTTTTTTATTATTTTTCAAGGAGTAATTAGAAGTGAATAAAAGTCAAAAATATCTAAAATCAATTCTTGTAAAAAAAGATAAATATTTAATTTTTACAAGAAAAATATGGTTTTGGATCATTTTTATTATCCTAAAACCATTCTTTTTTTTCATTTCAATAAATGCAGGTCACAGAAAAATTAAACAAAAAGTAAGCAAAAATGATTTACGAGATATTGTTAAAAAAACATTAGAAAAAACTAGCAATAAAACATTTGCCATTATTTCAGTATCTCAAGCTTTTTATATTTTAGTTTCTTTTATTCCTATTTTGACTTTAATAACTATTTTACTTCTATTTTTGAGCAAAATTGTTCCTAGTTTTGTTCATAACGGAAAAGAATGAAAATTTTATGATTTTATAATTAGCGAGGTATTAAACAAGTTTATTCCTGGGATTCAGCAATCAATTAGTTTTATAAACAATGTTACTTCAAAAAGTATGACAAACATAGCTTTTTTAGCACTTCTAGGTTCATCTTTTTTGATTGGTGCAAATGGATATTCACGTTTTATTAATTATTATTCGCTAAGTTATAACCACACAGACCCGATTAATTTTTGGATTTTAAAACTAAAAAGTTTCTTAATAATTATTGGAATTGTGATCATAACTACGATTTTTATTTATCTTTCTAGCTTATTATTTTTTGTCTTTAAATATTGAAGTTTATTCTTTAAATCTTCAATTCTTTTTTATAACATTTTCTTTTATTTTTCTTCTTTTGTTCTACTTTTACTCTTCTTTTTTGTTTCTTCTTTTTTACTTTTGAAGTATTTACCAAGTTTTAAATTAAATAGAAAATGGATTACTCCAGGTGTTTGAATTATGATGAGTTCCAATACAGTTTTTACATTTTTATTTAGCTTGCTTGTTCTCAATGGCTGAATAAATTATGATAAATTTGGATCTACATCTACTTTTTTATACCTATCTACGTTTTCGCTTTATATTTCGCAATTTTATCATTTTTCGATAATTACTAATTATTCATATTCACAGAAATTCTTTAGAAAAACATATGTGAGCAAGTGGTATGCCAAATTTCAAAAATCATATTTGAGTTTCTAAAATTTTATTGTAAAATAAAAAAAGGAGATTTACTCCTTTTTTTATTTTATGACTATATTATTGAATTTTTTGAGGATAGACAGATGCGTATTTTCTATTTTTAATAGTTTCAAATTTTACAAAACCATCAATTAGACAAAATAGTGAATCATCACCACCCTTTGCAACATTTTTACCTGGGAAAATTCTTGTACCTCTTTGTCTAAAGATAATAGAACCTGTTGTTGCAAATTGTCCATCACTAAGTTTGATTCCGAGTCTTCTACCTTTGGAATCACGACCATTTTTAGTCGAACCACCGGCTTTAGTCTTTGCCATGTTAGATTATCCTTTCAAAGTAGTAATTTTTACCCGTGTATAAGGTTGACGGTGCCCTAATTTTCTTTTATGTGTTGATTTAGCATTGTGACGATAAACAGTAATTTTTTTAGCTTTACCTTGTTTTTCAATCACACCTAACACATAAGCATTTTCTACTAATGGTTTTCCAACTTTACCATCGATAAAAAGAACATCAGAGAATTTAATTTCATCTCCTACATTACCTTCAATTTTTTCTACAAAAATTGATTCGTCTTTTTTAACAATAAGTTGTTTTCCACCTGTTTTTATTATAGCAAACATTTAGAACTCCTTATGTTTTTATCATCTTGAAGGTGCTACGCTTAAACCTTTTCAGAATGGTTACGTAAATTAGGTAACAGCTTATAATTATACACAAATTTCAATTTTTTTGTAAAAATATATAATTTATTTAAGGTGGTAATCATGAAAGAAAATAAGAAAAATAGTTTAGTTAGTTTTCAAAATTTTTTAGATCAAGAAAAACAAAAACAATATTTTCAAAAATTAATGCAATTGCTTGCAAAAGAGTATAAAAATGAAGTAGTTTTTCCAAAAAAAGAAGAAATTTTTCGTTCCTTAAAACTTTGTAATTTTAGTAATTTAAAGCTTGTCATTGTTGGTCAAGATCCATATCATGATTTTAATCAAGCAGATGGGTTGGCTTTTTCTACTAGATTGGCTAAATTGCCACCTTCACTTAAAAATATTTTTTCTGAGATTAAAGCTAGTTATCCAAATTTTAATAAAACTAATGGTAATTTAGAAAATTGGGCAAAACAAGGTGTCTTGTTGCAAAATTTGGTTTTGTCAGTCAGAAAATCTCAACCTGGCTCCCATTATTTTTTAAATTGAGATCAATTTAGCATTAATTTGTTTAAATTTATAGTAGAAAATAGAGAAAATATCATTTTTTTACTTTTAGGAAAAAAGGCACAAACTATCTTAAAACATGTAGATTTATCACAACAAAAAGTTTTTGCTTTGTCGCATCCTTCACCTTTTAGTTTTCAAAAAAGTCTAAAAAATTCTAATGTTTTTAAACAAATTAATGATTTTTTAGAACAAATTAACAAAGATCCTATTAATTGAAATTTATAAAATATTTTTGATTATTTAAGTATAATTTAATAGATAATAATTGACTTAAAAGGAAAATAAAGGAGAAAATATGGACAAGAAAAAAATAAATTATGACAACTTATACAATAAACTAAAGCAATACACAGAAATTGATGGAATGTCAGGTTTTGAAGAAGATGTTGTTAAACAAATTAAACAAAATACCAGTTCTGCAAATGTTGAGTTTCAAAGAGATGGAATTGGTTCTTTAATAATTGAACAAAAAAACAAAGTTAATGGACCAAAAGTTGTAATAGCAGCTCATATGGATGAAATTGGCTACGTTGTCCTTGACATAACAGAACAGGGATTCATCAAAGTTAGATCTATGGGTGGAATTTGAGGTAATGCTGTTATAGGTGCAAAAGTTAAATTAATTACATCAACTGATAAAGAATTTTATGGAGTTATTGGTCATACATCAGTGCACATTATGGAAGCTGAAAAAATTAAAGTTGCACTCCAAAATAAAGACTTATACGTAGATTTTGGCTTTAAAAATAAACAAGAAGCAATTGATGCCGGTGTTGAACCAGGTGATAGAATTCACTTACAAACTGAGACTTTCCGTTTTGCAAACAATGATTATGTTGCAGGAAAAGCAATAGACAACCGCTCAGGAGTGGTTGTCATTGATGAGTTAATTAATAGAATAGCTAATAAAAAATTAACTAGTAATCCCATTATTGTTGCAACAGCTCAAGAAGAAGTTGGAACACGTGGTGCTCGCGTTTTAGCAAGATCTATTAATGCTGACATTGCTTTTGCAATCGATACAGGAGCAGCCCATGATACTGAAGGCGCAATTCCAGGTATTCAAAAACTTGGTGCCGGAGTTTCAATAGATGTTATGGACGGTGGTCTTATTGGTAATCCAAGACTAATTAAATTAATTTTTAAAATAGCCAAAGAAAAAAATATTCCTGTTTACAAATATGTCTCTCAAGGTGGAGGTACAGATGCTGAAGAACTACAATACTTAGGAAAAGGAACACCTACAGTAAGCATTTCTATTCCACAAAGATACCTTCACTCAACTTATGGTGTTGTTAGTCTACATGACATCGAAGCTGCTATCGATTTAATCGAAGCATTTTTAACCACTTTTGATAATGAGTTAGCTGAAGAAATAAGATTTAAATAATATTTTTTATAAAAATAAAACAATTAAAAAGGATTCTTGTCTAAAATAATTAAAATTTTTAAGATTTTTGTAAATTATTTAATTTGCCAACCTAAAAGTAGACATAATTAAGTAACTTTAATAAAAACATGATAAATTAAATATAAATGTAAAAATAGTAGTTAGTAAATATAATAAATAGGTGGTCTGCTTTGTTTAGAATTTTCAGCATTTTGTGCTGCGCCATTTTCTCATTTGGCAGAACTATCTTTTGATTTTATTTCACCCACAGGACTAAATGCTGCTCTAATAGAGCCGGCAACTACACTTACTAATTGTCCAATTGCACCTGCTGCAAGAACTAAAGTAGGCACTGCTGCTAAGAACCCAGCGCCGCCCTTTTCATATTTTTCTTGTTCATTTAATTTTACAAGCTTGTTGTTGGGATTCACTTTTACCTCCTTTCGTTACAAGTTAAGGATAAACTCGAAAAAACTACAAAAAAAAGAAAAAAATAGGAAAAAATGCAAAAAAGTATTATTTCTCGCAAAGAAGCGATGTCGATCATTAATAATCCAAATTACAGAAAAAATGATGTCCTTGATTTGTCTAGTTTAGAGGCTACAGAAATTGCTACTTATGCTTTTTCAGCACTTAATTTGCAGTTAAGCAAATTAATTTTGCCAAAAGGTTTGCAAAAAATTGGTGATTCAGCTTTTATGCTTAATGAAATACAGGAAATTGTTTGAAATGATGAAATCCAAGAAATTGGTGATTCAGCTTTTGAACATAATTTAATTTCAAAAATTGAGCTTCCAAAAACAATTAAAAAATTATCACCTTTAGCTTTTGCAATGAATCAAATTAAAGAGGTAGTAATTTTTAAAAATATTGATGAAATTGGTAATGATGTCTTTCATGGTAATCCGTTGGAAAAGCTATATTTTTATACACTAAATTGCCAAATAGACCCATATAGTTTTGCTGGTTTGGAACCAAAAGAAATCATTGTAGAAAACGATTTTGATTTGCAAATTCCCAATCAAAATGACAAGTATTCTAGAATTAATCTTGATTTTTACAAAGATTTTGATATATACGAAAATGAAATTGAATTAGAAATTGCCAATTCTCTACTTGTTGATATTCTAGCGAGTTTTAGTTGGATAAATGCAGAAAAAATTATCCTAATCAATCCAAAAGTGAGTGCCACAAAAGACTTAAATTTATATGTGGTAAAATACGAAATGCAAAAAAATATTCAAATTTTTGCCCGTGGATCAGAAAAATATCAAAAATTTTTAAAAATTAATTAAGATTGTATAATTTAAGTAATATAATTTAACTACTATTTTAAAAAACGGAGTTTTTATGAACAATATGCAAGAATTTATTTCAAAGAGAACTAAGATTATAGCAACTATTGGACCTTCAACAGAAGATTACAATTTGCTAAAAGAATTAGTGCTTGCAGGGGTAACCACAATCCGTGCTAATTTTTCTCATGGGGATTATCAAGAACAAATTAAAAAATTTGATAATGCCAAGAGAATATCAAAAGAATTAAACATTCCAGTTTCAATTATGCTTGATACCAAAGGCCCAGAAATTCGTGTTGGTAAAATGGCTAATGGTGCTCAGGAAATCAAGGCAAATCAAGAATTAGTAGTTTTAACTAGCCCACAAGATTACAAGGAATTTGAAGGCACAAGCAAAATCATTACAGTTTCTTATGAAATGGATTCTGATTTAAAAATAGGTGATTCTATCTTATTTGATGATGGAAAACTTCAATCTCATGTTGTTGCTATAGAAAAAAATAAAGTTACTGTCATAACTAAAAATGCTCATGTTTTAAAATCTAACAAACGTGTTAATCTACCTGGAATTGCTTTTTCACTACCTTTTCTTTCTGAAAAAGACAAACAAGACATTTTATTTGGAATTAGTCAAAATATAAATTATGTTGCAGCTTCCTTTGTTAACTCAGCAGAAAATGTTAAAGAATTGAGAACACTTTTAGACGAAAATGGTGGTAAACATATTGAAATAATTTCTAAAATTGAATCTACTTTAGGTCTTGAAAACATTGATGAAATCATCGAACACTCTGATGGTATTATGGTTGCCCGTGGCGATCTTGGCTTAGAAGTTCCTTATCAAGAAGTGCCATTTCAACAAAAAAGAATTGTTAGAAAATGTCGTTTTGCTGGCAAAACAGTCATTGTGGCAACACAGATGTTAGATTCAATGGAAAAATCATCACAGCCTACCCGTGCTGAAGTTAGCGATGTTTATTGAGCAACAGAATTAGGTGCCGATGCCACCATGTTATCAGGTGAGTCAGCTCAAGGACAATTTCCACTTGAGTCAGTTAGAGTCATGGCAACTATCAATAAAAGAGCAGAAAAAGAATTTTACAACAAACTATTTTATAGCAAACAATTAGCTGTTATTACTAAAAATTCTTCTGGTCACCGTGCACGCATTGCTCACAACTTAGCACACTTGGCTTACGAAAGAGACATCAAATATACAATTGTATTGTCAAGAACTGGTCAACTCTTAAAAAATATTGCAAAGTTTCGCCCTAATACAGCTGTTATTGGTGTAGTAAATGACAAAAATGTCATTGGTAGCTTCGGTATTACCTCATCAGTGTTTGTTTCCTTAGATTCTATTAATTTCTTTGCTGCAATTAAAAAAGATATTACTAAAGCTCGCGAAGTTCTAAAACCTTTTGGAGCACAGCCTGGTGATGTCTTTGTAGTTGTTGAAAATGATAAAATGACTGAATTTATCTATTAATTAATTTTGAAAACATAATTCACACTTTGAAAAAAAAAAAAAATATTTCTTGTTTTTTGAAAAATAGTGTATAATTATGTTTACATGCAAGTGTAGTTTAATGGCAGAACTTCAGCCTTCCAAGCTGATTGTGAGGGTTCGATTCCCTTCACTTGCTCCATATCATTAAGTTGACCGAAACAAAAACATAAATTGTTTTTGTTTTTTTATTTTAAAATTTATTTTATAATTAAATTTATAAAATTGAAAGGATATCAAAAAATATGATTTCATTTGAAGCTCAAATTATTGATCCAATTGGACTACACGCACGCCCAGCGGCAGGAATTAGTAAGTTAGCGCTAGCTTTTACAAAAGAATTTGATGTAAAAATTAGTATTACTAGCAATGGAAAAACTGTCAATGCTGCTTCAACTATGTCAATTATGACTTTAGGAGCAAAATCAGGACAAACATTTAAATTAGAAGTAGAAGGTCAAAACGAAGAAGAAATCTTTAACACAATTAAAGACTACATGATCAAAGAAAAACTTATTGCATAATAAAATAATAGTAATAAAATAATATTTCAATTTCACAATATCTCCTAAAAGAGATATTTTTTATTCTTTTTGCAAACTTTATAAGCTAATAAAATTTCAAAATTATAATATCGCAAAAATAGTTTCTTATTTTTAAAAAATATAAATTAAAATTTGAATTTAAATGTAAAATTCTAATTTTGTCAAAACAAAACCTTTTTGCTTATACTTTTATTTTTATGTATTAAAATTTAATAATAGGTTATCAAAGATAACCAATAAAAAACAAAAAATGAAAGGAGAAATATGAAGCAAATTTCTATGAGCTCTTTAACTAGTATCTTTAGTAGAAGAGAGCGCAATATGAACAACGCGAAAAGTGGAAAATTACGTAAAGTGCTTTCCAAAATTTCCGGTGCTTTTATGTTGCCAATTTCAGTTATGTCCATTGGTGGATTGTTTCTAGGAATTGGTGCTGCGATCGCAAGTAATAGTAGTAGTATTGCTGGGAAACAGTTTGGTGAATTTATTCAACAACTTGGTAACCCAGTTTTTGCTATATTGCCTCTTTTATTTGCTATTGGAATTGTCGTCGCCTTTACAGACGAAGCTGGAGTTGCCGTCTTTGCAACAGTTATTGGTTATATGATTTTTGTTGCTATTCAAAGTGTTTTTATTACTGCCGATCAGTATGTAAATGTTTTAGAAAGAGATGCTCAACCTCTTTCTGAAGCTGCTAAAACATTCTTAAAAGATAATAATCAAACTGCAGTTGATGCTTTTAAAAAAGCCCTTGAATCCGCAACAGCACTAACTGCAGCAGATAAAACTTCACTTCTTGCTCTTGCTGAAAAACCAGCAACTGGATACACTATTTTATTCGGGGGTGCAGGAAGAAACCCAATCGAACTAGAAAGATTAGTTGGTGCTTTTGCAGGATATAATTCCTTACAAACTTCAGTATTTGGTGGAATTATTGTTGGTTTTACTACTCAGTGACTATACAACAAATTCTACACAATCCAACTACCTCAATTTATTTCATTCTATGGTGGAAAAAGATTCGTTTCTATTGTAAATATACCAGTTATGGCATTATTAGCAATTTTATTCTTAATCTTTTGACCTTGAATTGGAATTATTCTTAATAAAATCGGACAAGGGATTGGATCCGCTCCTTATGGTGTAGAATCACTTATCTTCGGTTATATTGAGAGATCATTAATTCCTTTTGGACTTCACCACGTATTTTATGCACCACTTTGATTCTCATCAGTTGGTGGTGATGCTGGTGAAGCATTAATTAGTGGTTTAGATAAAATCAAACAAGCAAACGAAGGATCACAGGTTATCTTTGGTGCTAATACTAATGCATTACTTGCTGCAATTGAGCAAAATAAAAGTGCATTCCAAGGTGACTCAACCGCGTCTCTACAACTTCTTAAATTTGGAAACTTTGTAGATTACAAAATCGGAGATAAAGAATTTAACATTCCATTATTTGAATTCTTAGCAGATAATGGATTTAAAGCAGGTAGATTTGCAGATGGTAAATTCTCAGGAATGATGTTTGGTCTTCCAGCAGCAGCAGTTGCTATGATTATGGCAGCACCAAAAGAAAATCGCCGTGTTGCTACTGGAACTGTCTTCCCAGCTGCACTAACTTCATTTATTACCGGAGTTACTGAACCAATCGAATTTACTTTCTTATTCTTATCACCATTCCTCTTCTGAGGATTCCACGCCTTCTTTATGGCACTTTCCTTCCTTTTTGCCAACCTCGCTGGTGTGCACATTCCACAAGCATTTAGTGGTGGTGCTCTCGACTTAATTCTATACGGAATTGTACCAGTGCAAAAAGGAACTCACTTCTGATGAGTATTAGTAGTTGGACTTGCATATGCTCCTATCTACTACTTTGCCTTCTACTTCTATATCAAATATCAAAATCTTGAAACCCCAGGTAGAGGCGGAAATACTAAATTATTTACTAAAGCAGATTATTTAAAAAGAAAAGATGACAAAAGTGCATCTCAAACAGTTGATCCACAAGTTTTAGCTATCATTGAAGGTTACGGTGGAATTGATAATATTTCTGCATTTAACAACTGTGCATCTAGACTTAGATATGATGTCAAAGATTTATCTAAAGTATCTGAAGCAAAATTAAAACAAGCAGGTGCTGTTGCAATTAAAATTGAAGGACAACACCACGTACAAGCAATTTTAGGACCAATTGCTGAACAATTAAATGCTAAAATTAAATCACAAAGAGATGAAATTATTAATCTTCAATTAAGTAAGAAAGATGCAACAATGTCAACAGAGACTTCATTTGTTGAAGAAAAAACTATTGATATTTTTGCTCCAGCATATGGTGAGCTTATTAAATTAGAAGAAGTTGGCGATGATGTCTTTGCTGCTAAATTAATGGGAGATGGTTTTGCAATTCGTGTTGGTAAAACTGGAAAAGCTACCATCCACGCACCTATTAGTGGTAAAGTTAAAATGGTTTTTGATACCAAACACGCAATTGGTTTTGTAAGCGAAGATGAAACTTTACAAGTCTTAATTCACATGGGAATCGACACTGTTAATCTCAAAGGTCTTGGATTTATTGCTAATGTCAAAGTTGGTGATACAGTCAAAGCTGGAGAGCCAATTGCTACTATGGATCTTGATGAACTAAGTGCAAATGGTGTAGAAAACACTGATGTTATTACAGTAGTGCTTCCTGAAAGTAAGAAAACTAAAGTTGATATCAAAGTTGAAAATCAAAAAATTGATGACATCTTTGCCTTTTCAATTGCCCAAGCATCTTAATAATAATCCAATTTATTTTTCCCACCCTTTTGGGTGGTTTTTTTATAAAAAAATATATAATTATAGTTATGATAGTTTTATTTCAAAAAGTTGTAACTAATCCATTTTATCGTGATAAAGTCGAGTCACTTGGCCTTTCGCCTGCAGTTTCAATTTCATTATCAGTTATCTTTTTTATTTTATCAATAGTTGCAATTTCTTTTCATAATTATACACGTCGTAAAATAAAAGAATTTAAAGCTGAACAACTCAAGCAATATAATTTGGACAACCCTAGAAATAAAGAAACCAAATACGAAAAAACTGGATTATTCTTACCATCATGAGAACGTGCTAAATACAATGCACATATATTTTTAGCACTTGTTTTCTTTGCAGGTGGGCTTGTTTTTGCTACCAATACCACACTGTCAACTTTATAAAAAAACTTGGAAATTTCCAAGTTTTTTTGTTGCTTTGAATTAAAAAAATATTTTAGATTATTTAGTACAATCAAATTTATTGGTTGTATCTCGGATATTAAAACTAGAGTAGCAAAAGTTTTCATCAACTTTGGCTATTTGGCATAAAATGGGTTTTTTTCAATTAAAAAAACAATGGCTTCTATTTTTAATGTTTTCAAATTAGTATATCCAGATTCACCTTCTTAAATATTGCAAGGATGTCAATAATTTACTTTTTCTAAATGTGCTAAGACTTCTTCTGGTTTTTTAGTATAAATAGTGAGCAAAGTTTTTCCAAATTTTGGGTAAATTTTATTAACAATTTTAGTAGTAATAAAGGAATAAACAAGAATAGCTGTGGTTTTGATTCCAAAAAGTTGAATATTAATTTCTGTATTATTATAACTTATAAAACAATATGTAGTTAGAGAAAATAAACCAAAACTAATGGAGATTAAAAACATGATTTTTCGAATTGATTTTTTTGGAAGTTGTATAATAAGTTATAAAACTTATTATACAACTGTAATCTCCGAATTTCCAAGTTAAACGAACACCTGTGCCAGCAAAAACATCACTAATTATAGTATAATAAATAGTTTCTCAAGAATTTTCATTAACAGGTTTTTGTATTAAAATGTTATTGCTTAAAAACTCTTTAAAAGGAAATTTAATAGTAAATAGCTGATTTGACATAATTTGGAATAATAACCAAATCACATTTATTATGATAAATTGTTTGTTTGGTATTTTACCTTAACTTCAAATAATAAATGGAATGTTAATCACTAAATGAATCGACGAGAATTCTCAGCTAATATCAATAAGTGTTTCCTTTTTACAATAATAGTTATTAATTTGGGGATAGCTGATGTTCCTGTAGGCAAACCATTGGCAATACCTAAAAAATATAACTGCCAAACTAAGTAAAAAAGATGAAATTAGCATTATAAAAATTGAAATAGGTTTAATAAATCAGATATTTTTTAGATTAATTGGCTTTTGTTTGAAGTCAAAAATTTCCCGATTTGCTTTTGCAACTGTACTCTTTTTTAAAAAATAAAAAAACACATTGAAAAATGTGTTTGCTGTTCAAA
Source organism: Mesomycoplasma conjunctivae (assembly GCF_000026765.1). Lineage (NCBI taxonomy): Bacteria > Bacillati > Mycoplasmatota > Mycoplasmoidales > Metamycoplasmataceae > Mesomycoplasma > Mesomycoplasma conjunctivae. The sequence goes on from NC_012806.1 coordinate 185,537, forward strand.
ATTACTATATAGTTCAAAGTTTTTCTATTTTTTATTATATCACATTTACCTATAAGATATTTAAGAAGTAAACAACTTAAAAAAGTAATAAAATTTATGTGATTTTTTAAAAAAACAAATTTTGAGTTATTTTTTTAGTTTAATTTTGTGCTGTCAAGACGGTTTGTTGTATCTATTATTTTACTAGTAGAATACCAAAATTGCTTATCAATTTTTCCAATTTCTTTTAAGATTGTTTTCTTTTCGATTATAAAAATGATAGTTTCAATCTTAGACTGTTTTAAACTTGTGTAGCCAGATTGTCCTTCTCAAATATTATAAGAGTGTCAATATTTAATTGATTTAAAATGAGCTACTACTTCCTCTGGTTTGCTTGTGTAAATAGTTAGTAAAACTTTTCCAAATTTTGGGTAAATTTTATCTATTATTTTGCTGCTTATAGCCGAATAAAGGAAAAGTGAAAATGTTTTAATACCAAAAAGTTGAATTGTATTTGCAGAGTTATAACTAATAAAATAAAAAATAATTAATGATAAAATACCCAAGCTAATTGAAATAAAAAACGTGATTCTACCTAAAGCTTTTCTTTTTTTAGAGGATATATAATATGTGATAAAATCAGTTCCACCACCTGATCCACCAAATTTTCAAGCAATACCAATTCCTAACCCTGCAAGAACAGCACCTATTGAAGTGTAATAAATGATTTGTCAAGAGTTATCTTCTACTGGTTTAGAAATTAAAATATTGTCAAGTAAAAATCTTTTGAAAGGTGAATCCAAGGAAAATAACTGGTTTCACATAATTTGAAACAACATTCAACAAACCGTAATAATTACAAATTGCTTGTTTGAGGATTTCACTCATATTCAAACTATGAATGGAATGTTCATCACTAAAAAAATTAGTGAAAAAGCTCAACTAATATCAACTCCAGTCTGATTTTTTACAATTATTATAATTAATTTAGGAATTGCAGACATTCCTGTTGGAAATGTATTAGCTAAACCTAGAAAAAAAATAATTCCCAATGAAAATAAAAATGATGAGACTAACATCATAAAAATTGATATAGGTTTAACAAATCAAACATTTTTGATCGTAACTGGTTTTTGGTCAAAATTAAATATTTCATTATTAGCTTTATTAACAATTTTGTTTTTTAGACAATTAATTTTATTGTGTTTTTTATCAATTGAACAAAGACATTGTTGTTCTGTTTTGCGCGGTTTTTTACTGTGAGACATATCCTATTTCACTTTTTAATTATTATATATAAAAAACCACTAAACACAACACTTCTCGATGTGGCTGCTATATTTCTATCCTGACCAGGTTACAAGGTTATTATTTTAGTGGCATTTAAATTATAACATACAAAAGTTATAAATAAAAAACTTTTTATTTTTTTAGTAACTCTACAAATTTATTCTTATTTTAATGAATTCATTGCACATAAAAGTAAAAGATAACTTTATATAAATAGAAGTTTTCGATAAAAAAACTTTATAAATCTTTGTGTTAAAATTTATTAGTGGGTTGTAAACCCGCTAAATTAGTATGAGTAGTTTAATAAATAAAAAAATCTACTATTTTTGTTTACCAACCTCAATAATACTTTTTTACATTTTGTTTCATAACATAGATTTTGTTTCCTATTGTCTCAATCTACTCATACACTCAAAAAGCAATATATTCATGATATTGCTTTTTTATTTCATTGAATCATCTCTTCTGATGTAAAAGAGTCTTTAAAAATAAAGAATTTTAGGAGCTAAGAAATCTAAGTCGGTGAAAAGATTTAGACGCATTTTTATAGTGGTCTACTGCTTTCTCGCCAAGTATATGGTGTCACACTTTTTAAAACATGGACGAGAAAAAATATTATTTTTTCATTTTTAAGTGTTGGTACTGAGTTTGTTAAGTTTTAATTTACATAGTAAATTATTTATTATAAAAATACCCTTTTGGTAAAGCTAAAGTGCCAACTTTTTTATTGTGGTAAACAATCAAGATATGATGTTATTACTTATAGTAATAAAAGTGGTTCTCCGGTAGGGTTTTCTACCACTTTCTTATCTTGCCTACAAGGTGGGGTACCCATGTGTAATAATAGCAGTTTGCACCACCATTGGTGCAAGGTATATAAATTTTGTACATAACAAAATTTTAATTTACTTAGTAAATTAAGCTTTCTTTTAAAATGGTATTTTTTTAGTTAATATGATTTTGATTTGTACCAGTAATAAGTTAGGTTGTACCATATAATAAAATATATTATATTTATATAATATAAAGATATATAAAAATGGTGTTTGAATTTTGAATATTTTAGTTCAAAAATACCGTTGCTATGTTAAGCTCTTTATTATTGAAAATCATCAGTTTTTTAAATAATTCTAAGCTATATGTAGCGTGTTTGTTAGAGGTCATGGTTTTATAGATAAAATGTTCGGTAGAACTGCTACCAATTAAGCGATTTCCATTAGTATCTCAGATGCTTTCTTTGTTGTTATTTACATATTCAAAAAATGAATTTATAACATTTCATTGTTCTTTTGTAAGGTTTGTTTGGTTGCCTGATTTAAGAAAATATCAATACATTGTAGATATTTTAAATAGGTATTTTTGCTTAAAACATCATTAAAAAATTTGTATCAAGTACTAAAATTTAACCCTTTTTGTTTAAATTGTTTAAACAGCTTTTTCATACATTTTAAGGCTCCATTTCTACTAGTAAAAGCTTTTTAAGTTGATGTTTTAAATGTAATTCATCTAGTTTTAGAATACATTTAAATTCGTTTTTTAGGGTTTTCATTCATCTTGCACCATCACCATTTATAAGTAATTTTGATGGGTCAATTCGTACTGTTTTTAGTTGTGCTGCTGGTTTATTTTGGTTGTTATTTGTAGGTTCAATAACATAAAAAGCAATGGTTTTTGAATAATTTATATTAGTTGTTTTTTGGTCAATTGGGTGTAAAATTAGCATTCTAATTTTGTGTTTTAAACGCTTTGTATGATTGTTAAATTTCAAGAAAGTGTCATCAATTTCAAGCTTAAAAAGTTGGTTTTCAGAGTGTTTAAAAGCATTAATATGTTCATTTAACAGAGTTTGATTTTGACTTTTTAAGTCTAAAATTAAGGGTATTTTTGTTTGCTTTAAGTAGTGTCTAAGTAATGCGATTGTAGGAATTTTGTTATATATGTTGTCAATTCTTTTGTTAGCAAAATAGACAATATTTAGTCTATTTATAAATTCAACATCATATTGTTTCCCTTTGTTTATTTTTAAAAAATCATCGTGATAAAAAGCAAAAACTTGCCTTTTATTTGAGTTAGGAGTTGGTTTTGATAAGTATGTAATTTTAACTTTTATAGTGCCATAAATAGTATGAATAGTTCGGATTCTATGCTTGTCAATCCAGTATTCTGGATGCTTTAGTTTAATCTCTTTTAGAGCAATTATGCGTTTTGTTTCTAGTTGTTTTTGGTATATTTCAATTTGTTTTTTATCACTTGATGTGACGTTTAAGATATTATCAAAAACAGAATTCATAATAAAATTTGCTACTTTCTATCCTAAATTATTTGCCTAAAGTATACGAAAAATAGATGATAACAAAAAACTTGAGGAAACTCAAGTTTTTTGTTATAATTAAACAAGATAAAAAGCCAAGAGAGGATAGTATGAACATATCGTATGAGCCATTATGGAATCTTTTAAAATCAAGAAATATGAAGAAAAAAGATTTATTGGAAAGAGCAAATTTAACAACAAATTGCATAGCGAATATGGGAAAGAATGAATATATATCGCTTAGAAATATTCAAAGGATATGTGAAGCATTAAATTGTAAAATTGAAGATGTTATTAAAATTATTTAAAATGGAGGAGAAAACAATTATGAGATATGAAGATTTAGAATTTAAAATACCTATAGAGTCTGAAGGATATGAAAAAGATTCAAAATTTGTTATTGGACAAATAATAAATATATTACAAGAACGAAAAAATTCTGGCGATGATAAGATTATAATAAATACAAATTTAAAATTAGGACTACCATTAGAAAATATAAACAAGATTGCAGGTCCTATGATCGAAGCTTGGGCAACTGAGGTTTTTGCCGGCATTAGAGATGTTCAAAATAATAAATATAATTTAATAAATGTAGAAGCACAAGAAAGATTAGAAATGGCAGATATTATACTTCAGTTTAAGAAAGATAATGGTAAAGTTCTTACAGGAAATATTGATGTTAAGGCGACTGCAAATGATATTGTTAATAGTGGAAAAGGTCCTAATATTGCTTCTTTTTCTAGGATTAGGACAGCTTATGTAGTTGAACCCGATTATATGTTTATAGTATTGTCGATTAAGCATAAAGTTTATTCAGAAAGAAATGAACAAACACAATTGATGGATGGGATTATGGAAGTTGTTGACTTTGATGCTTATGACTTAAAATTTATAGGAGATAATGACATAAACTATAATCCAGCTCTAGGTACTGGTCAAATACAAATAAAAGATATTAATTATGTTAGTTTTAAAAAAAGAACTACTTGGGAAATGTGTCAATTATTAGATAAAAAATATTTGCATAGTAGCAGAAAAACGATTAAAGATTTCTATAGAGAGGCAATTAAAAATAAATGGATAAAACTTTAAAAATAATTTGTGGAAATGCAATTGAAGAACTTAAAAAAATTGAATCTAAAAGTATTAATTTAATTGTCACAGATCCACCATACAATTTAAATAAAGATTATGGAAATAATAAAGATAATTTGAAATTTGAAGAGTATTTAGAATTTTCAAGACAGTGGCTTACCGAAGCAAAAAGAATACTAAAAGATGATGGAACTATATATATTTTTATGGGTACGAGATATATATCATATATCTATAGTATACTTGAAAAAGAATTGAATATGCATTTTAATTCTTGGATAACTTGGTTTTATACACAAGGAATAGGGAAGACAAAAGGGTTTTCTCCTAGACACGATGATATACTAATGTTTACCAAGCATAAAAGTAAATTTACCTTTAACTTAGATGATATAAGAGTTCCACAAAAATTTTATCGTTCAGTAAATAATATGAGGGGTGCAAATCCGGGGAATGTATGGCAATTTTCTCATATGCATTATTGCAATAAGAATAGAAAAAAACATCCCACACAAAAACCAGAAGGTTTATATGAAAGAATGATTTTAGTATCATCGAATGAAAATGACACTGTACTTGACCCATTTGTTGGTAGTGGAACAATGCTTAGAGTTTGCCAGCAAACTAATAGACGAGGTATAGGTATAGATATTAATGAAGAGTATGTTCGAATGTGCAAGGAAAGATTAGAAGAAGATTTTACAGGTTTTGATAGTGAAGATGAAAGAATTAAAAGAGTGCCTAATGATTTAAATGATCCTATTATTAGAAAAGAATATATTGAAAATCACAAAAAATGGTTTTTTAAAAACCATCAAAACTTAATAAAGGAATTTGAAGATGAAGTAAATAAAAAATACTTTCATAAAAAAGACGATTAGATAAAAATCTAGTCGTCTTTTTTTATACATGAAAGGAGTAATTATAAACCAGGACAAAAAAAGTTAACAGTCTAATATTATTTTAACATCATAGCATATTGCTGTGGTGTTTTTCAATTTAAAATCGATTGAATTCTATAGTTGTTGTATCAAAATATATAATCTGCAATTATTTTTTTCAGATCTTCTAAAGTTATTTTGCTGTAATCTAATTCGTTTAAACATTCACTTTTTATAATTCTGGGAGGTTTTATATATAAAACATCAGTAGCAAAAATATTTCTATTTAATTTATCATTGTAGTCACGTTTAACAATATCCAGCAATACGAATTTGGTATTCTTAATTTCGCTCTTTCTTCTTTATTTTCTAATTTTGCATACTAAATTCAAATAGAAATATAAGCACTCAACCTTAAGCGACCATATCTACTTTTGTTATCAAGAAAGGATTTTTTAATTATTGCATCATTTTTGTGTTCTCTTACTTTTATAACTCTAGTTTTAGATTTTGCCACTGCTTGTCTGCATACATTAAAAATTTTTGCAGATTTGCTGTAGGAAATATTTAGTTTTTTGGCTTCACTAAGTTTTCCTGATTTTGATTTATTCTTGTTGATTTCGTAATATCTCTTAGCTATTTCTATTAATTCTTCTTTTGTAAATTCGTTTCAATCAGGTTCAATTGATTTTTTAGGTCTGCCACTCCCTGGCTTTCTGTTTGCACCTTTTTTATCTAATAATTGATCTTGCATACCATTATTATAGTATATAATAATTTTTTTGATTCTTTGAACTAGATGTTCTCTGGTTATAAAATTTGTATTTGGCTAAATATCATTTATATAATTTATTGTTTGTTTTAATCCAAATTCGTTGTAAATTTTATAAATCATATCAAACTCATTTTTTATAAAGTGTCTTGACATTAGCATTCTCCTTTTTGTTGCATTTGAAAATTTAAAAAAGCTAACACTTTTGGTGTTAGCTTTCTCCTAAACTTGAACAAAAAAGCCAACACCTTAGTGTTAACTTTTTTTGTCCTGGTTTATTCATGATATTGCTTTTTTATTTCATTGAATCATCTCTTCTGATGTAAAAGAGTCTTTAAAAATAAAGAATTTTATGAAAAAATCATTTTTTTTCGATACTTCCGCAAAAGTTGTTATATAATTTAAAACATTAAAAAATATTCATATTTAATTATTAAGGAAAAAATGCCAACAATATCACAATTAGCTAAAGGTGCTAGAGTTAAAAAAGTTGGAAAATCCAAAGTTCCAGCACTTAATTTAATATTTAACTCATTGCACAAAAAAGAACTAAAACTTTCTGCTCCTTTTAAAAGAGGAGTATGTACTAGGGTGGCAACAATGACACCAAAAAAACCTAACTCAGCTCTTCGTAAATATGCAAGGGTAAAATTATCTAATGGAATGGAAGTCAACGCTTATATTCCAGGTGAAGGTCATAATTTACAAGAGCACTCTGTTGTTCTAATTAGAGGTGGAAAAGTTAAAGACTTACCAGGTATTCGTTACCACATAGTTAGAGGTACTCAAGATACAACTGGTGTTGCTAAAAGAGCACAAGGTAGATCTAAATACGGAACAAAAAGACCAAAAGAATCTAAATAATTTTAAACTATATAATATAAGGAGATAATATGTCACGTAAAAAACAAGCCCCTATTAGACATGTATTAGTTGATCCAGTATTTAAATCTAAATTAATTACAAAAGCAATTAATACCGTTATGCTTGATGGTAAAAAAGTCACAGCACAAAATATTTTATATTCCGCTTTTAAAATTGTCGGACAAAAAACTGGAAAAGACGCTTTTGAGGTCTTTCAAGAAGCTATTAAAAACATTACTCCACAAACTGAAGTTCGCTCCCGCCGTGTTGGTGGAACTAACTATCAAGTACCAGTTGAAGTTTCAGCTCGTAGACAACAAACTTTATCACTTCGTTGATTAATTCAATTTGCACGTAAAAGAAATGAAAAAACAATGGATGTTAGATTAGCAAACGAAATTATTGATGCTTTTAACAAAACAGGTGGAGCATTCAAGAAAAAAGAAGATACACATAAAATGGCTGAGTCTAACAGAGCATTTGCTCACTTTAAATGGTAGGTATCATGGCAAGACAATTTGATTTAAAAGACTATCGTAATATTGGAATTATGGCACACATTGATGCCGGAAAAACAACAACAACTGAGCGAATTTTGTTTCACACAGGTAAAATTCACAAAATTGGTGAAACTCACGATGGGGTTAGCCAAATGGACTGAATGGAACAAGAAAAAGAACGTGGAATTACTATTACTTCAGCAGCGACTACCGCTTTTTGAAAAGGTAAAAGAATTAACATCATTGATACTCCAGGACACGTTGATTTTACAGTCGAAGTTGAGCGTTCTTTAAGAGTTCTCGATGGAGCAGTTGCTGTCCTCGATGCCCAATCAGGTGTTGAACCACAAACTGAGACCGTTTGAAGACAAGCTACCAATTATGGAGTTCCGCGGGTAGTCTATGTTAATAAAATGGACAAAGCAGGAGCCAATTTTGAAGCTTCTATTGAATCTGTGCGCACAAAATTAAACGGAAATGCTCGAGCAATTCAATTAAATATTGGCTCCGAGGCTGACTTCAATGGAATTATCGATTTAGTTGAGCTCAAAGCTTATAGCTACAATGGTGAAAAAGAAGAAGAAGAATTTGAAATTGCAATTCCTTCTGACTTATTAGATAAAGCTAAAATCATGCGTCAAGAATTAATTGAAGCAGTTGCTGACTTTGATGAAGAGTTGATGAATGATGTCTTAGAAGAAAAAGAAATTAGTATTCAAGCTTTAAAAGCTGCAATTCGAAAAGCAACTATTACTGCACAATTTTTCCCAGTAGTTTGTGGAACTTCCTTTAAAAATAAAGGTGTTAAGAAAATGATTGATGCTGTTATCGATTATTTACCTTCACCACTTGATGTGCCTGCAGTTAAAGCTTTCCGTGATGATGAAGAAATCAACATTGCGGCTAGCGATGATGAAGAATTTTCAGCACTAGCTTTTAAAATTATGAATGACCCTTTTGTTGGATCACTAACATTTTTTAGAGTTTACTCCGGAGTTTTAAACAAAGGAACATATATAATTAATTCGACCAAAGGTAAAAAAGAACGTGTTGGAAGAATTTTGGCCATGCATGCCAACTCACGTGAAGAAATTGAAGAAGTACGCACTGGTGATATTGGAGCTTTTGTTGGTCTCAAAGAGACTACTACCGGAGACTCACTGATTTCTGAAAAGAGTAAAAAATTTGTTTTAGAAAAAATGACTTTCCCAGAACCTGTGATTTCACAAGCACTTGAGCCAGCGACCAAAGCTGAAGTGGAAAAATTGGCTACCGGACTACAAAAATTAGCAAACGAAGATCCAACATTTAAAACTTGAACTGACAATGAAACAGGGCAAACTATTATTGCTGGAATGGGTGAGCTTCACTTAGATATCATCGTTGATCGTCTTAAAAGAGAATTTAATGTCAATGCTAAAGTTGGAAAACCTCAAGTTAGTTACCGTGAGACAATTACCAAAATTGCCGATGTTGAAGGAAAACACATCAAACAATCAGGTGGACGTGGACAATACGGTCATGTTTGAATTAAATTTGAGCCAAATCCAGATGGTGGATTTGAATTTATTGACAAGATTGTTGGTGGAAAAATTCCTAAAGAATACATCAAATCAATTCAAAAAGGACTTGAGGAAAAAATGGAAGCTGGAATTCTTGCTGGCTACCCAATGATCAATGTCAAAGCTACCCTCTTTGATGGTTCATTCCACGAAGTCGACTCTTCCGAAATGGCCTTTAAAATTGCAGCTTCTAAAGCTTTATCAAAAGCTAGAGATGCAGTAGGAACTGTGCTTTTAGAACCAATTATGGATGTCTCTGTTTTTGTTCCTGCAGAATATTCTGGAGATGTTATGGGAGACTTATCACGGCGTAGAGGACAAGTAAAAGAACAAGAAACTCGCTCTGATGGTGCAAATATTATTAGAGCAAGTGTGCCACTTGCGGAAATGTTTGGTTATTCTACCCAACTTCGTTCTATGACTTCAGGACGGGGAACTTACCAAATGCAATTTGATTTCTACGAAGTAACACCAAAACAAATTAGTGATACTATTGTAAAACAAAGAGCAATTAAATCTGACGAAGATTAATAATTAATTATATTTCAATTTAAAACTCACCCAAAAATGGGTGAGTTTTTTTCAAAAACTTGCTAAAAATAAATTTTTCATTTATAATTAAATTAATCAAAATTAAGGAGAAAAATTGTGAAAAAAACAAAATTGATAATAAATTTATCTTTGAGTTTTGCAGCAATTGCTGGTATTTCTACATTAGCATTTGTTGCATCAAATAAAACAAATGTTAACACTAAAATTGATAAATACATTTAATTATGACCATCTCAAAAATTGAAAAATTTATTAACCTCAAAATACCTAGCGATATTCCAAATATCCCATTATTGAGAGGTTTTTTATACATGCGCTTATTTTATTATTTAGTATTTAAACTAAATAATGATCCAAATAAGAAAAAATATTATTATTTGCCTATTTTTCTTTATTTTATTAGCACACCATTCTTGTATATTGTGTTTACTTATATTCTCTCGATTACTAATCAAATTGATTTTTTCAAAAATATTAAACATGATATTTTTCAGAATGATGTTTTCCGATATTTCTTAGAAATTATATTTTATTTTTCTACCTTTTGAATTTTTTCATATTTGACTACTACATTAGGTCAAAAAGTTTTTGATAAGCTTTTAAGGAAAATTATAATTAAAGCTAAAGGAAGTATTGACCCGACAAACCATTTTTCTTTTTTGGATAGTCTATACCTTGATAAATATAGTGATTACCGATGAGTTGAGAAAAAACTTACGGTCGATTATCAAGGTAATTCAGAAACTGAAAAGGCAAAAAAAACAACATTCAGAAGAAGATTATCAGTACGAGGTTGAAAATCTCCTTATATGTATATTGAAGACAATAATATTTCTTATATTTATGCATTCATATATTATGATTCTTATTTACCGCACGGTAGACCTCCAACTATCCCATTATTTTTCTATTATAATTTTATGTTAAGAATTTTCATTTTTAATAGTAAAAATAATATATATAATGAAATGAATAGAAAAAATAAATGATGATTTAAACTTACATATTTATCTTTAATTTCCTTAAATTTATTGATAGCTTACATATTTTATATTTTACTTATCAAACTTAACATTAATTCAATTTTTGAGAATAATTTGCCTTACATAAAATATTTTTTGAATATTCCTTATGTTATGTCATTATCAATTTATTATTTAAATATTTTTTATCACTTGTCAGGTCATAAGTGATTTATTTGATGAACATTATATAAATAAAAATCCTTCTTTTTTCTTCTAGTTAAGATAATCAAAGTACATCAAAATGTCTACTCAATTTAATAACTATTCATTCTTAAAGTAAAATGCACCAAGCAATAAATCTTGGTGCATTTTAGCTGCTTTTTACTATAAAATAAGTACAAGAAAAACGAAAGGTATAATAATTATAATATGAATTATAACAATAGAACAAAAATAGATTTTTGTGTTCATAAAAAACAAAAATATTCATGGGGTAATAAAACATTCTACAAAAACGAATTTGTTCATTACATTATCTAAGAACGTGACTGAGAAAACATTTTATCAAAGTCAAAAACAAGGTACAACAAAAATAATATTGGGCCATTACAATTAAGGTCTATTTTATTGCACTTAACACAGGATAAAACAATAGAGCAAGCGAGCAATTTTGTTGGTATTCAATCTAGGTCAATTAAAAAAAGATTTAAAGATATTGAACTTGAATTTAAATATGGGTATAGTAAATATCAAAAATCATGTCCGTTTTGTTTTTCAAAACTTAAAGGCAAACTAATTCGCGTAATAAGTGTTGATAAATTCATTGAATTATTAGATAATAGGCACTTGTTTAAAATAACACCATACAAGGAAAAAATAAAACATCGTTGAAAAGAAATTAAAGAACTTTACTTGCAAAAGAATTCTTATTACATAAAAAATAGACACTATTTAGACCCAAATCAAAAAGCTGTCAAGGAATCAGTACAAAACATTTTAAACCAATATTCAACAGCAAATAATAGCAATAATAAATATAAACAAAAGAGGAAAATATCAGTGTCTTCATTTTACCGATTCATTAGTATTATGGGGACAAAACAAATTCCAATTGATATTTTACCTTACAAGTCAATTGGAAAAGGAAAGAACTTAAAAGTTGTAAAACATGATACTAAAAAGAAATCCATTGGAAAAATAATTACGTTGCGTCCTGAGTCAATAAACAAACGATTGAATGACAACGACTATGAAATGGACACTGTTGTTGGCAAAACAACTGACAAGTATGTAATTTTAACATTGATAAATAGAAAAACCAGAATGTTTTACTTCACATTCACCAAAAGAAATGCAACATCAGTAAAGGAAAATTTATACAAAATTATCATTGAAAATAACTTAAAAATTGACACACTAACAATAGATAATGGTAGTGAAAATTACAAAATAGATGAATTGAAAGAAATTGCTCAAATCTATCATTGTCATCCATATTCTTCATATGAAAAAGGAAGTATTGAGAATTGTCACAAGCTTCTTCGAAGGTTTATTCCAAAAGGTAAATCAATAGATAAATACTTAGAATATGACACAAAAAACATATTCAATTTAATCAATTCTTATGCCCGAAAACTTGGTGGCGATTCATCAATAACTTCTGCATTCATAATACATAATCAATCACAAAAAATAAATCTACTATTGAAAAGATAACTTAAAAGTTCATTGATTTTTTTCTTTATTTATTACCAAATTAATAGAAAAATATTAAGGCAATTATTGGCTTAATTCTATTTTTCTATTTTTTTAAATTGATTTTTGGCTCTTATTTAAAATCAAATCTTAAATTTGTTATCATTTTAACAGCACTTACAAAAGTGAAGCATTTTACTTTAAGAATTTATATTTTAAGTGATTTTTTTTACTTTGTGCTTCTCATATATATATATATATATATATATATAATATATAATGTTTACATTTATAAAGGAGAATGATGAAAAAATCACTTAAAAAATTATTTATTTTTGGCTCATTGTCGCCAGTATCATTATTGCCACTTATTGCTCTTTCTTGTGCGAAATTAGAGAAAAAGCAAGATGATAAATCTAATGCCACAAATAATCAAAAAAAGCAAGATGATAAATCTAATGCCACAAATAATCAAAATCCAACGCCAGGGCAACAAATTAAAGCTAAAACTACATTTGAGGTTAAGTTAAACACTAATGAAAATATAGAATTTAAAGCTAGATTCAAAAATTTTGTTAATCAATTAAACCAAGCATCACAATCAAATGATGATTTTGTAAATGTATCTGTAAATTTTTTAGGCCAAAGTTTGTCTAAAAAATTTACAAAAGATGAATTCATGCAAAATATATTTAATAAAGTAGAAAAATTCGACTTTACAAATCTTAAACCAGATATTGGAACTGAAGAAATATTTGTGCAATTTGAAACCCAGTCTGATGCTAAAGAATTTGAAACACTACTACAAAAAGAATTTAATAATTTTTATGTAACTGAAAAATGATTTACAAATGAACTTAAAAATGCGATCGATAAAGTAATAAAAACTAAACTTATTAAAAATGGTAAAATATCACTTGATGATGCTAAAAAAAATAATAAAGAAACAGAATATCAAGCAGCAGAAAAAATGATTTTAGATTTTTTAAAATCACAAAATGTAACTCTTGAAAAGGATATTAGAATTACTAAAATTAATCAAGATATTAGGCCCGCTTGGTCATTAAATATTGAACTAACCAACACTAAAAACAATATTAAAACCAAAAATGTTAAATTAGACTTTAAAAAACCAAAATCAGATTGAAATGATAATAAAATCAATGAAGAAAATAGAGTTAGAACAATCGGTGCAAAACTAGCTAATCAACTTTCTGAATTATTTGACAATAGCTTCATTGAAAATTTAGGTAAAACAATTTATTTAATGGTATTAATTGACGATAAAAATGTAATTTCTAAGGTTTTATCGGAAAAAATTTCCAAATTTATTGTTAACAGTCTTAAAAAAGTTGGAACATTTGCATTTTTAGAAATTAAATTCATTGACAGGCAAGCTAATAAATTAGTTAATAAAATTATTACTCCATTAGTAACTAAAATCGAAAATGCTGCAAAAAATAAGTAATTATTGAATTGAATACTAATAAAAAAAGTAAACAAAATAAATTCGGACAAAAAAGCCAACACCTTAGTGTTAACTTTTTTTGTCATGGTTTATAAAAATCCTTATATTTTTGCCCCAACTGGGAAACATAGGAAAAGCAAAAAACATTAAAATGTTAAAGTAAAAAAAGCTAAGTGCACATGTTGCACTTGAACTTACTATTTAGGGCAACTTTCATTGTTTTACAATTTAAAGTTGCTTTTATTTTTTCAAGTATAAATTTAACAATTATTTATTTAAGCTTTCTTAATTAATATTAATGTTCTAATAATACAAGACAACGAGAATACAATTAATAGACAATTAGCAAAATATAGAATTATTGATATAGTAATGTGATTCTTATTATCAATAACATTTAAAACAAGTGAAATGAAAACGGCTATAAACATCATAACTGCTAATAATAAACAAGATACGATAACCAAAATTTTGTATTTAAAGATATGTATATAAACAGATGAATCAAGTGAAAAATAAAGAACAAAAGATAATAGCAATGCTATAAATATAAAGGTTAGAGACAAATTTGTTATAGATAAAAATACAAATGATTCAATACTGAATATGCGAAATAGCTGATTAAATCTATCTAATATTGGATAAATCGTAAGAATAAACAAACAAAGAATAATTGAAATAAGCGCGTATAGTTGAGAAAAGATTATTTTATTGTTTCGATTCATAAACTAGCTCCATTTTTTGATTCAATTCATATAATAAAATTTTTCTAACATCGAGCATATTGTTGTCTGCGCCATTTAATTCATTCAAAAAGGAATTAACTATTGGATTTTGTACATCTATATTTTTGTAGTACTTATTTAAAAAAACATTCTTTTCATACTCATTAGCAAAAGTTCATTTTAGAGATGAAAAATTGTTTTTGTTTAATTTAGGTTCATTAATAAATTTATCATATAAAGAATGTTTATTTTCAATGATCTTATTAATTCCATCACCAATATTTTTTACAAAAATATTTTTATCTATTAACTTAACAAAATTTCTAATGAATAAATACACTTCTGAAAAATTAATGTTTTTTGAATTGTTTAACTTGACGAATTCCAAAAATTTTTCAGTGTTTTGTGGCTTTGAGAAATCAAAAATATTTTTATTCAAATAAAATTGTAAGAAATAATTAGACAAATACAAATACGAAAACGCTTCTGTAATTTTTTTATAGTTTCAATAATTATTTTTGCTTAACAAAAATGCTAAATCAATATAAGAATTCTTAATTTTGACTTCGTAATCTAATTTGGATATTTTATCGTCATTATTTACTAAATATAATTGAAGTATTTGGTGCATTTTCATAGCGATCATGAAATTTATATTTGGAATCTTAATATTCTTTTTTGCAGTAATAAAGCTTTTAGGAATGTATTTTGAGTATAAAACTTCAATTTTTATATTGTTGTACTGATATTTGCTAGCAGCAAAATCTTTGAATTTTTCTTCAAGATTTTCAAGCGACTTAGCATCAATGTATTTTGTCTCATTTGAAGCAGAAGCGAAGTCTAGATCATTATTTTTTCTTCAAAAGTCATTATAAGCAAAATTTATTGAACCACTACCATGGAGAACTAAACCTTTAGAATCAAAAAAGGAAATTAAATTTGTATTTAATTTATCACTTGTGCTATTTTTTGCACTAATCATTTTGAAAATATCATAGTGAAAATTAATGATAAGATAAATCTTAAATCATTTTAGTGCTCTAAAAATATTGAATTCAAAATATTTGTTAATCATGATAATAGACATGGTTTTGATAAAACCATAAAAGCATGCTCAAAACAAAAGAATAAATATTATAGGTATCACAAAATAACCGCTACTTTTGTTGGAATCTTGTGGAAAAGAGTGACCATAAAAAGAGGGATCAATAATAGCTACTAGTCCAAAAAAAGCCATTATCGGTAAAAAGATAAAAGATATAAACAAGAGAATATATTGAGAATAAAGTTTTTCCTTAATTAATTTAAACTGATGAATTAAATGAATTTTGTCTTCTAGTATCATGATGATGAGCCCCAGTAATCTTCTCTTAAATAATCATTATAAAGTGTATGTGCTTTTTGATATATACCATGTATAGTATTGAACGATCCTTCTACTTTATTTCTTGCAATTAGAACAGAGAAATAGTCTCATCAATTATAATTTATGTTATTAAGAATATCTTTAGCAAAGATAAGTCTATTTTGTAACTCTTCAATATTTTTATTTTTAGAAACTTCCATAATTCCCTTAAAAATATGAATAATAAAATCAGATGAATAATTTAAAAATTTTTCACTTCTTTTCAATAAACCAAGTGCTGTAAAAATAGTTTTGCCAGCAAAAATACCGGTATCAATAGGTTTAATACCTGTTTTTCCGCTTTCATAAAGGGCATCAAAGAAATCACCAACAGCCGCAGACGCGTCTCACAAAGGATTTAATTTATATAAGAATGAATGCAAGTCGCTTAAAATATTTTTGGCAGTTTTATGAAAATCTAAATATGTCTGTATAGCTCAAAAAAGTCGATGATTTATAGTATTTCAATCGTCGTTTGTAACAAAATCATTTACTGTTTTATTTTTGCTTGAAAAAGGCATCAAAGTTGAATTATTATATTCTGTTTTAATTTCTGTAATTTCCTTATCAAAAATACTTTTCAAATTATTTAGAGTATTTTTTAATACTTCAATAGAAAAGTTTTTATTATTTTGTTCTATTTGTGGTTGCGAATTTACAATAATCATTTTTGACTCCTTATAATTAATAAGAAATTAATTATATTTTACCAAATTAATAGAAAAATATTAGGCATATTATTGGCTTAATTCTATTTTTCTATTTTTTTAAATTGATTTTTGACACTTATTCAAAATAGAATCTTAAATTTGTTATCATTTTAACAGTACTTACAAATGTGAAGCATTTTACTTTAAGAATTTATAACCGGATACATTTTTTATTTATCTAATTTGATTTCGATTGAATTGGTAAAAATTCATTATTTAATTAATTAAATAATTTTATAATATAAAAATCATGTAAATAGGTAATATGAAAGTAAATAAATTTTTATCAGTAGCAAGTATATTTAGTGTTAGTTCATTTTCAATATCTTGTGCTAAAACAAACAATGATATTAAGGATCCTGAGAAATCCAAACAACCCGATAGAGATACTAACACTAACCCTTCTAAAGGCTCTAGTGGCCAGAAAGATGGGGAGGATAAATCAGATTCGCATAAAAGTGAGTTAAGGAATCAAAAAGATATTTTGCTTCAAAGAATAAATCTTATTGAAAAGCACTATAAATCAATTAGTCTTGAAAAAGCAAACGATATTCTTGAATGAAAAAAACAAATTAATAGTGCTAATAATAAAAATAATCTCGAAGTTTTACACAAAAAACTAATTGATATTTTCTTAGTTCCTTTAACAAAACAAGATTATCTTGATGTGTTAAATTATATTAAAGCCAATTTTGAAATTCAAGTAACAAAAATTGATGAAATCAATTCAGAAAATGTGGAAAAGGTAAAAGCATTAAATGATAATCGAGCAATAGTAAATGCTTATAATAAAGCTAAAAACTCATTGATAAACCTTATCAAACCTTTATTTGATGAAAAAGTTAAGAAAGGAGTTGAATTACCTGCATCCCCCGAATCACACAAAGCTTTAAGAATTTTAGAGAGACAAATTTTCGATGACAAAAAATATGCATTAAATAAATGAGTGAAAATATTTAAAGAATCACAAAATGTCTTTAGATTTATTGACAAAGAAGAATACAACAAGATTATTGAAATTAATAATGAGATTAAAAATTTAGACGAAAATCAAATCAATGCACATATTCGAAATATCAAAAAAACCTTTATCAAAAATTTCGAAAAATATGTTGAATACAACAAAAAATTAGAAGTTATCATCGAAAAATTTAAAGAATTATTGGCAAAAATTGCTGCATATATTGAAAAAAGTAATGATGCTGAGCTTAAAAAACAATTGAAAAGTTTGTTGCAAAAATGGATTCATCAGACTCGATTCAAGATAAACAAAAAGTTGTTGATGAATTAAATGATTTTTTAGAAAAATACACTCGTTTCAAACAAAAATAATGACTTTATTCGAGACAGCATTCAAAGAAATGATGTCTTAAAAAACTTGCTAAAAATAAATTTTTCATTTATAATTAAATTAATCAAAATTAAGGAGGAAAATTGTGAAAAAAACAAAATTGATAATAAATTTATCTTTGAGTTTTGCAGCAATTGCTGGTATTTCTACATTAGCATTTGTTGCATCAAATAAAACAAATGTTAACACTAAAACAAATACAAAATATCAATCAGAATTTAAATCAATATTACAACAAGAGTCACAAAAAATTTTAAAATCTCTTAAATAAGATTCAGTTCAATCATTTTCATCAAATCAAAGTGATGAATTCAAACCTGCAATTAAAGACCTTAATAAATTTGAAAAAAGCTACAATCAATTTATCAATAAGTTGTTTGAAAATCCAGATTTAGATCCAAAACAACTAGCCAAACAAACATTAGAGTCACAAGGAATATCACAAAGTTTAATTAATAAAATATTCAATTCTAATCCAGGTGATATTTCTGCCACAAAGTCTTCTAGTTCAAAATCCTTTTCTATAAAAGAGTTTTCATCTTTTGAAGAAAATAAAAATTTAACATTTGATGAATTAGCAAATAAATTATGAAGGCAACATGTGCTCAATGCCTCATTTGCCGCTATTAATTTTGGATTAGCCATTGCACATGCAGCCTCTTTTAATTTTTTTAGCGCAGTTGCTAGTGGAACAGCTGGAGGGTTATTGACTACACTTTCAGTTAAGTATAAGGAAATGTATAATGAATTGGTAAATAGTAATAATTGAAATAATCTAAAAACTTATTCAATTGGTACTATTCAAACTATATCTAATATTTGATCAGATACCACTTTAATTCTTAGTGTTGCTAAAGTAACTAAAAAAATAAATAATCTAATTAAAGAAATAAAACCAATAAAAACATTATTGAAAGGTGTAAGTTGGCTATCTTCGCCTATTCCAGGTATTATAGATTTTATTGACACGATTCAAAATATATTATCTATCTTTATTGATGAATACATTTAATTATGACCATCTCAAAAATTGAAAAATTTATTAACCTCAAAATACCTAGTGATATTCCTAATATCCCATTATTGAGAGGTTTTTTATACATGCGCTTATTTTACTATTTAGTAATTAAACTAAATAATGATCCAAATAAGAAAAAATATTATTATTTGCCTATTTTTCTTTATTTTATTAGCACACCATTCTTGTATATTGTGTTTACTTATATTCTTTCGATTACTAATCAAATTGATTTTTTAAAAAATATTAAACATGATATTTTCCAGAATGATGTTTTCCGATATTTCTTAGAAATTATATTTTATTTTTCTACCTTTTGATTTTTTTCATACTTGACTACTACATTAGGTCAAAAAGTTTTTGATAAGCTTTTAAGGAAAATTATAATTAAAGCTAAAGGAAGTGTTGACTCGACAAACCATTTTTCTTTTTTGGATAGTCTATACCTTGATAAATATAGCGATTACCGATGAGTTGAGAAAAAATTTATGGTCGATTATCAAGATAATTCAGAAACTGAAAAAGCAAAAAAAACAGCATTCAGAAGAAGATTATGATTAGAAGGTTGAAAATCTCCTGATATGTATATTGAAGACAATAATATTTTATATGTTTACGCAATCACATATTACAATTCTCGTTTTAGGTACGCTAAAAGACTAAATTTCCCATCATTTTTCTATTATAATTTTATGTTAAGAATTTTCATTTTTAATAGTAAAAATAATATATATAATGAAATGAATAGAAAAAATAAATGACGATTTAAACTTACATATTTATCTTTAATTTCCTTGAATGTATTGATAGCTTGCATATTTTATATTTTCTTTATCAAACAGTACACTATTTCAATTTTTGGTAATAATTTGCCTAATTACTTATATTACATAAATTATTTTTTGAATACTCCTTATCTTGTGTCATGATCACTTCATCATTTAAATCTTTTTTATTACTTCTCCTCTCTTAAGTGATTTACTTCATGAACATTATATAAATAAAAATCCTTCTTTTTTCTTTCAGTTAACATAATCAAAGTACATCAAAATGTCTACTCAATTTAATAACAAGCTAAAAGTAATTTAATAAAAATATTTTTTATTCTTATCAAGTATAATTATTAAAAATAATAAATGTATGGAGGATTTATGAGTAGCTTAAAAACTTTACAAGAATACAAAAATGATATTAAAAATATGTCTAAAAGTCTTTTAAATGATGACCAAAAGAATTTGATTATCGAAATATTAGAAAATTCTAAGACAGAAAATTTAGACAATATATTCCAATTATTAATTCAAAAAGTAAAAATTGGTTTTACTTTTGATGTAGCACCTAGTGTTGATACAACACAAGTTGTTCTATTAACAAAAGACCAAAAAATGTCTTTTGTTAATGATTATTCAAAACATCAAAACAATAATTTAATTATTGGCGAGAATTATGATGTGCTTAAGAATCTACTAGCTCTCGAGAGAGAGAGAGAGAGACCGGGGCGCTAAGCGCTAACTACGATATTATCTATATTGACCCTCCATACAATACAGATAAATCAAGTGAAGAAGGCAATCAATTTTACAGTGAAAAAGATGATATAAAAGCATCTAAATTTATTTATCGCGACAAATTTAGTCGCAATGGCTGGCTGAATATGATGAACGAGCGATTAAAAATGGCTCGCTCATTATTAAAAGATGATGGTGTTATCTTTGTTTCAATTGATGACAATGAGCAAGCATATTTAAAAGTCTTAATGGACGAAATTTTTGGTGAAGAAAACTTTGTTGCTAATTTAGTGTGACAAAAGAAAAATACTGGTGGTGGCTCTGATAAATCGAAAATTGAAGTAGAAACAGAGTTTGTAATTTGTTATTCAAAAAATAACCAAGCAATTTGAAATAGTCACCCAATCAATAAAGAACGTTATATATTTGAAGATGAATACATTAATGAACGCGGAAAATATTATTTGATTGATTTGGACCATGTTTCTTCTTCGAGTTCTTTTCAATATTCCGTGTCGCTGGATTATGAGATTCAGGCTCCAGATGGCTCAATGTTTAAAAATTACAGAAATATAATAAATCCAATGTCTTATCGTTATACCTTAGGTAAAGATTTGTTTGATTTTTCTTTCAATAATGGCTTTATCGAAATACAACAAAAAAAAGCAAAAGATGGAACTAAATATTGAAAAGCATATAGAAAAGTTTATGAAAAAGTCACTATCAAAAGAGAAAAACCTTATCAAATTATCCCTAGAGTAAAAGGTAAAAACTTCTCAAATTTAATTAGCGATGTAAAAATAACTACAAGCAATGGAAAAAGAAATTTAATTTCAATAATTCAAAATAAAGACTTTGCTTTTCCCAAGCCAGTAAAACTAATTAAATATATAATCAATTTAATATCTAACAAAAATGCTCGTATTTTAGACTTTTTTGCCGGTTCAGGCACTACAGCACACGCTGTTTTAGAACTTAACCGCGAAGATGGCGGAAATAGAAGTTTTACAATTGTAACTAATGATGAAAATGGCATTGGTACAAATATTTGTTATGAACGAATTTACCGAATCAACAATGGAATGGGCACAAAAGGCGAAAGTTTTAATTGAGCACAAAAAAATCAACCCTTTAAAGCCAATCTAAATGTGTTTAAAACGCAGTATTTTGACACATCAATAATAAGCAAGCAAAACGATTTAATTAAAAAAACTTATTTAGAATTATTGAAAGACTTTAATATCAAAGATATTAATGAAAATAATATTAATCAACAAAGTATTCTTGTATCTTTAACAGCACTTAAACCTGTTAAAAAAGGAGAATAATGATTTTATCAAATACCCAAGAATATGCTGTTAGTGAATTAATTAAACGTTATAATGATTTTTTAAATAACGATCAAGATGATAACAAAAAAATTGTTTATTTTAAAGCGCCAACTGGTAGCGGTAAAACCTTTATGATGGCTAATTTTATTCATAGAATGATTGAAAATAATGCTAATGACGGCTCACCACATAAATTGATTTTCATTATTGCTACACTTTCGTCGGCGGATTTGCCTTACCAAATGGCGCAAAACTTACTTGATTATAAACATGATTTACAAGCTAATTATCAAGTTATAAAAGTTAATTCGCCCAGTGCTAGTGCATCGCAAAATAAAAGGGACTATGACCCACAATTGCACGCTGAAGCTAATAATGTATTTATATTTGGTAAATCATCATTTGGTAAAAACCGGATTTTAACTGAACATGGGATATTTGATGCATTTTTAGACCAAATAAGAAATGAAGATTATCGTTTAATTTACATTCGTGACGAGGCACACTATGGCTCAAATGAAACTAAAACTAAAAAAGATGCAAATGTTGAAAAATTTGAGTCTAAAGTTAGTAGTTTTGCAAGTTATGTAATTAAAATGACTGCTACTCCAGATTTTAGTCACAATATTGTCTCTATTGATGAAAAAGAATTTGAAAATGATAATATCAAACTAATTAAAAACAACTTAGTTTTCAATGAATCAATTAGTGATATTGATATTGATAAAATTGATGATATGCAAATTCTTGAGTTAGCTTGCGAAAAGTTTAACGAAATTAAAGATAAATACGCTGATAACAACAAAGAGGCATTAAATGTGCGACCAGCAATGCTTATTCAGGTTGATAGCGAAAATAAAGACCAAAGTGATGAATTTCAACAATACATCGCTAACTTAATTAAAATTTTAGAAAAGCACAATTTAAGTTGGGTTAAATATTTTTCAAATGACAAAATCACATCAAATAAATTAATTGATTCTGATTTAAAAGTTTCATTGAAAGAAATCTCAAGAAATGGTGCTAATTATGATGTTATTTTATTTAAAATTGGCCCAGCAACTGGCTGAAACATACCGCGAGCGTGTATGCTAGTACAACTTAGAAAAGTTGCATCAAAAGTTTTATCAACTCAAACAATTGGTCGTATCAGAAGAGTACCAATTCCAATGCCAAGATATCAATTTGATGAAAATTCAATTGCAAACACTTATTTTATTTATTCAAACCATGAACAAGTAAACAAATCTCGCATCCAATATCAATTGCAAGATGAATACAAAAATACCCAATTTGTTTATGGACAAATCAACATAGAAGCCATTAAAAAACAATTAAATAGCGCGAAATATAATGAGCAAATAATCAAAAATGTTTTTGATAAAAAACGTTTTCTCAAATATCAACAAAACTATTTAAATGATTATAAAAAATATCATTTTTTAGATGGTAAAACTTCAACATACGGTGATAAAGTAAAAATTGATACAAAAATTACTAACTCAATAGAGCTTGAATTATACGTAATTGGTCAATTAAATAAATTAAGAAAATACTTACCAAATGAATTGATAAATAAAATGCATCAGTTAATGCAGGACGAAAAAAGTGGTGAATATTTAATTGATAAAAATATGTTTTGTTACATTCTTATCAAAAAATTTCTTGATAGCATCAAACAAAACTATCAAAATTGTTTAGAAAAAACAGTAAATTCAACAAAAAATCAAATTTTTGAAATTAAAGAAAGCAAAAATTTACCTGATAAAAGTTTTATAACTATTTCTGATAACAATAAAGATAATAATATTGTTATTAAAGATGTAAACAAAATCAAGTACGCTTACATCCCAATTGATCCAAGTCAAAATAGTTACTATTTTGATTCAAAACCTGAGACTGCTTTTGTTAAAAACATTAAAGATTTTCTATCTAGAAGTAATGACAATGTTCAATTATGAACTAAAAACCCACTATCTAGCAATATTTCATTTGAGTACTTTGACAATGATGATGAGATTTTAGCTTCATTTCCCGACTTTATTTTTAAAATAAAAAATAAAAACAATGTTAAACATTATTTATATATCGAAGTTAAAAATATTAATGATTACAACCCTGAAAAAACAAAGAAATTAATTGAATCTTATAAAAAATATATTCAAAATTGAATCGATTCAAGTGAATATAAATTGTTTAGTAGTGAAATTAGCATTGCTGTTTGCTTTGTTAAAAGCGAAAATAATGATAACAATTATTACTTAATAGGCGCAAGCACTAATAAAGAATTTAACAACAAAATCAATTTAGAAGTACCATCAAATTTAGAAAGTGAAATTATAAGTAATCCAAATAAATACATTACATATGAAAACGCCATAAATATAATTGATGATGCTATCAAAGGAATTGAATTACCCGCATCCCTGAATCGCACAAAGCT
Organism: Mesomycoplasma conjunctivae; assembly: GCF_000026765.1. Classification (NCBI taxonomy): domain Bacteria; kingdom Bacillati; phylum Mycoplasmatota; order Mycoplasmoidales; family Metamycoplasmataceae; genus Mesomycoplasma; species Mesomycoplasma conjunctivae. The sequence goes on from NC_012806.1 coordinate 209,965, forward strand.
TCAAGAATTTTAGAGAGAAATTTTTGATGATAAAAAATATGCATTAAATAAATGAGTGAAAATATTTAAAGAATCACAAATTGTCTTTAGATTTATTGACAAAGAAGAATACAACAAGATTATTGAAATTAATAATGAGATTAAAAATTTAGACGAAAATCAAATCAATGCACATATTCGAAATATCAAAAAAACCTTTATCAAAAATTTCGAAAAATATGTTGAATACAACAAAAAATTAGAAGTTATCATCGAAAAATTTAAAGAATTATTGGCAAAAATTGCTGCATATATTGAAAAAAGTAATGATGCTGAGCTTAAAAAACAATTGAAAAGTTTGTTGCAAAAATGGATTCATCAGACTCGATTCAAGATAAACAAAAAGTTGTTGATGAATTAAATGATTTTTTAGAAAAATACACTCGTTTCAAACAAAAATAATGACTTTATTCGAGACAGCATTCAAAGAAATGATGTCTTAAAAAACTTGCTAAAAATAAATTTTTCATTTATAATTAAATTAATCAAAATTAAGGAGGAAAATTGTGAAAAAAACAAAATTGATAATAAATTTATCTTTGAGTTTTGCAGCAATTGCTGGTATTTCTACATTAGCATTTGTTGCATCAAATAAAACAAATGTTAACACTAAAACAAATACAAAATATCAATCAGAATTTAAATCAATATTACAACAAGAGTCACAAAAAATTTTAAAATCTCTTAAACAAGATTCAGTTCAATCATTTTCATCAAATCAAAGTGATGAATTCAAACCTGCAATTAAAGACCTTAATAAATTTGAAAAAAGCTACAATCAATTTATCAATAAGTTGTTTGAAAATCCAGATTTAGATCCAAAACAACTAGCCAAACAAACATTAGAGTCACAAGGAATATCACAAAGTTTAATTAATAAAATATTCAATTCTAATCCAGGTGATATTTCTGCCACAAAGTCTTCTAGTTCAAAATCCTTTTCTATAAAAGAGTTTTCATCTTTTGAAGAAAATAAAAATTTAACATTTGATGAATTAGCAAATAAATTATGAAGGCAACATGTGCTCAATGCCTCATTTGCCGCTATTAATTTTGGATTAGCCATTGCATATACAGCCTCTTTTAATTTTGTTAGCGCAATTGCTAGTGGAACAGCTGGAGGGTTATTGACTACACTTTCAGTTAAGTATAAGGAAATGTATAATGAATTGGTAAATAGTAATAATTGAAATAATCTAAAAAATTATTCAATTGATACTATTCAAAATATATCTAATGCTTGATCAATTAACACTTTAGCTCTTAGTCTTGCTGAAGTAATTAAACAAATAAAACCAATAAAAACATTATTGCAAGGTGTAAGTTTGCTATCTTCGCCAATTTCAGTTATTATAAATTTTATTGATGTGATTCAAAATATATTATCTATCATTATTGATAAATACATTTAATTATGACCATCTCAAAAATTGAAAAATTTATTAACCTCAAAATACCTAGTGATATTCCAAATATCCCATTATTGAGAGGTTTTTTATACATGCGCTTATTTTACTATTTAGTATTTAAACTAAATGGTGATCAAAATAAGAAAAAATATTATTATTTGCTTATTTTACTTTATTTTATTAGCGTACCTTGACTTTATTTTGTGTTCACTTTCATCTTAGCGCTTACCAACCAAATTGATTTTTTAAAAAATATCAAGCTGGGTATTTTTCAAAATGATATTTTCCGATATTTTTTAGAAATAATTTTTTACATTTCTACATTTTGAATTTTACCATATTTCAATACTGCATTAGGTCAAAAACTTTTTGATAAAATTCTTAAAAAAATTATAATCAAAACTAAAGGTCGAATTGATTCAACAAACTATTTTTCTTTTTTAGATAATTTAGATCCTGATAAATACAATTATTATCATTATTGAATAGAAAAAATTTTAAAAATTGACCCCGAAAATAATAATCATTATAATAAACTGCCCAAAAAATGAATGTTTTCAAAAAAAGTGCGTTGAGAACACAGAAAAGTTACTGGGATGTTTGATGAAGACAATAATATTTCTTATATTTACGCAATCACATATTACAATTCTTATTTTAGGAACACTAAAATACCAAATATCCCATTATTTTTTTATTATAATTTTATGTTAAGAATTTTTATTTTTAATAGTAAAAATAATATATATAATGAGATCACAAAAGAAAATAAACTACGTTTTCGAATAGCATATTTAGTCTTAATTTCACTTAGTTTACTTGCAAGTTGTATTGGTTATATTATTTATATGAAATATAATACTTTTCTAGCAGAAATCGATGATAAAGCAGTAGAATATTTATTAATTTTTACTTTTTATTTTCTTCTATCATTAACTCATTTTTTCAATATTTTTTATCAATTTGCTGCTCGTAATCCATTTATTTGATGAACACTGTATGAAAAAGCAGAATTATCATAAAAAATATGTAAAATTTATAGTTAATTTTATACAAAAAAGTTTTAAACATGTCCACAATATCCAAAATTGAAAAATTTATTAATTTAAAAATTCCAAGTGATATTCCCAAAATTCCTTTTATTAGTGGTGTTTTATATTTGCGTTTGTTTTACTATTTAGTACTGTTACTAAATTCTGACAAAAATAAGAAAAAATACTATTTTTTATTCATTACACTAGTTATTATTAGTTATTCTAATTTGTATTTTACTCTAATTTTCTCATTGTTTTTTTCAAATTAATTGGATTTTTTAAAATATTCAATTAGATATTTTTTAGAACGAAATTTTTTGCTATTTTTTTGAAATCTGTATATATTTGTTCTTTTTTGAATCTTTTTCTACTATATTATTTTAGCTCAAAAGATTTTGCACCAATATTTAAAGCGAATTGTTATTAAATCTAAAGGAAGTATTGACTCTGCAAACCATTTTTCCTTTTTGGAAAATTTGGATCCTAAAAAATATACTAATTATAACTGATTTGAGCAAAAATTGCTTGCAGATTCTCAAGGTAATTGACAAAATGAGTTGCCAAAAAATGAGTATACTGAAGAAAAATATGATCTGAAGGTTGAAAAGCTCCTCAAATTTATATTGAATAGAAAAATATTCGCTACATTTATGCAATCATATATCGAACTTCTTATTTTAAGTACTCTAAAATACCAAAATGCATTTGTTTTTTATTATAACTTAACGTTAAGAATTTTTGTTTTTAATAGCAAAAAAAATTTATATAATTGATCAACAAAATAAGATAAATTACACTTCAAAATTACTTATTTTTCTTTAATTTCTATGAATTTATTGATACCTTTCATATTTTATATTTTTTTATTAGAATATGCTGTTGGCTTAAAATATAATTTTTTCACTTCTGATCATGATAAAAAACTTTTATTTCTTATGCAATATATTATTTTGTTATCTATTATCGTCTAAATATTTTTTACTATATTGCAACTCGTAGGTGATTTATTTCATGAACATTATATAAGTAAAAAAATAATTTAAGTAACACCAATAAACTCTCTTTTTAAATTTAAAATGAAAATGCTTATTTTAATACAATTAGAATTAATCCAAATAAGCACTTCAATTAAATAACTTATGACTCCATTTCTATTTTGTTATTTAAAATAAAATGTTTTATTTATTTTTGAGCTGATAATAGATTTTGTTATTTTGTGTATTTAGATCTTGAAAAGTAAAAATTAATATATAATTTTACTAAAAATATAAATTTTAAATTTATGAGGTTTTATGAATAAATTACTTGCTATTTTTGTTTTTTTAGGCTTTTTCTTTTTAGTGTCTTGTAAACACAATCAAGTAGAATCTCCCATTAGCCATAAACCAAATTTTCCACCTCTTCGATCCAATCCAAAAAAACCCCAAGACAAAGAAATTTCGGCTACACCAAATGTTGATAAATCAAAAAATCAAATTGAAAACACTAAGAACCCAACCACAAATAGTAATATTTCTGATAAGGAAAATAAAGATAATAATTTAGAAATGGTTGAGCAAGGAACAACTAAAAACACTAAGAACTCAGCCACAAATGATCATATTTCTAATAATGAAAATAAAGATAATAATTTAGAAATGGTTGAGCAAGGAACAACTAATACAAAATCATTATTAAAAGAATCAGATTCTAAAGAGAAAAATAATGCAAGAATTAAAGCAGAACTACAAAATATTGTTAACAATATCTCATCTTTACAAACAGTAGCAAGAGACAAAACTAGTGATTTACCAGCAACAATTCTCTTCAAATTTAAAGACTTTATTCAAAATTTTAGTTATACAACTTTAATAAATCCTATTGCAAATATCGATGATAATATTTATTCTATCCAGCTTGATTTATCAAGTGCAAAAGCTAGTGCAACTGAAATTAATAATGTAATTTTAAAACTTAAATTTAAAGATAATTTAGACGTTTTTGTTCAAAAAAATATTTCCATTGTTTGACCTTCAAAAACTAAAGACTATGAAATTAGTGTTAAAAAATTACCAGATATTTTTAAAAATATTTTCCCATCAATCTTGGCATATACACTAGTAAATGTTGATTCAGAGGAAGTTTTTAATTCAAGAATTTTAGGTGATTTTAATTTTAGTTTAGAAAACTTTAGTTTTGGGCAAGATTTAAAAAATAACTTTTTAGAAGTTAAATCAAAAACTAATAATCATTATGATTTTAAAGTATTACAGGCAAAAGCTGACGATCAAAATGGGAGTTTAGAGCTCGAGATTCAAATTACTAATCTTGATCAAAATTTAGTTGATAGCCAGACTTTTACATTTAAATTTGAAGGGCTCAATCATGGTGATCGAGCTATAGAATTTAAAATTAATGAAGACAAAGTTTTGCAAGAAATTAAAAATAAAAAACTTAAAGAAAAAATTAAAACACAGCCTATTAATACATTTACAAAAGCTCAGCTAAATAAAATATTGACTGAAAATTTAGAAATCTACTTTGAACAATTGGCAAGCGTTTATAAATTAACACACTTTTTAGTAAAAGACCATTTGAATACAAACAAGTATCTTGTTTATCCAAAAATTATATTTTTTGACTTGCAAAATGCACAAAGCGAACCAATTACTTCTGATTTTGAATATAAAGATGGATATTTAGAATATACATATAAGTTTAAAACTGCTAATTTATCTTCATCATTTTTTCTTTATAACAATTTAAATGAGTTACTTAGTGGTAATTTTGCAGAAAAAACAGTGATTGGTAAAATTAAAATTGACTAAAAGTAAATTAATTAATTTTTATCAATGTGAAATTGCTACTAAACTAGTATAATTATTTAGATTGAAAAGTAAAGGAAGTAATATGACTAAAAAAATAAATATAGCTATTGATGGACCTTCAGGGGCTGGTAAATCAACAATTGCAAAAATTATTGCCGATAAATACGGTTATATTTTTGTCAATACTGGCTCATTATATCGAGCAATAACATATTATTTTCTTTCTCAAAAAATAAATGTGCATGATGAAAAGTTGGTTTCAAAAAGTTGAGATAATAGCAAATTAGTTTTACTAGAAAATGGAGATGTGATTTTAGAAGGTAATAATATTACTAAATTGTTGCGTAAAGATGAAATTTCACAAAAATCAGCTATTATTGCAAAATATAATAATATTAGAAATAGCGTTACACAAATATTGCATGATTTTCAAACAAAACACAAAGGTGTGATTATGGAAGGTCGTGATACAACTTATGTGTTAATGCCAAATGCGGAGTTAAAAATTTTTCTTTGAGCTGATTCAGAAGTAAGAGCACAACGAAGAGTAAAACAAAATCTAGAACTTAATTTAGAAACTAATTTTAACTTAGTTTTAAAAGATATTGAAAAACGTGATTTTATTGATTCCAACCGTAAAATAAATCCTTTACAAAAGACTTTTGATTCAATTTTTCTTGATTCAACAGTTTTATCTCAAGAAGAAGTTATTCAACAAATTAGTAAATTAATTGAATCAAAAATTGGTAAATAATGAAAAACACAGTTGCTTTAATAGGGAAACCAAACGTTGGAAAATCAACACTTTTTAACAAAATTATCGGAAAGAAAAAATCTATTACTGACTCAATGCCAGGTGTTACAAGAGATCGTATTTATGCAAAGACAACTTGGTTGGGTAAAACTTTTAATATTATCGACACTGGTGGTATTGAAATTGAAAATCGTACATTTCAAGATTTAATTCAGATGCAATCAAAAGTTGCAATTGAAGAAGCACAAGTGATTGTTTTAGTTTTAGATGGCCAAAATGCTATTGATTCTGATGATTATTATGTAGTTGATTTATTGCGAAAATCAAACAAAAAAGTATTGGTGGTTGCCAACAAATTAGAAGGTCGCAAAAGTTTTGATACAAGTATTTATTCTCTTGGTTTTGAACACATTTTCCCAATTTCAGCTATTCATGGCGAAGGGGTAGGTGATCTATTAGATGAAATAATTGCCAACATGAGTTTTTCAGATAAAAGTGATGATAATTTGTTTAAATTAGCAATTATAGGTAAACCAAATGCGGGAAAATCAACACTTTTAAACAAGTTGGTTAAATCTGAGCGTTCAATAACTTCTAATATTCCAGGGACAACTCGTGATTCAGTAAGTAGTAAATGAGTTGTTAACAATCATGAGTTAGAAATTGTTGATACAGCTGGTATTATTCGCAAGAGCAAAGTAGTAGAATCTGTTGATTTTTATGCACTTTTGCGAGCTTTTAATTCTTTAGATGAAGCTGATTTATCACTTGTTATAGTCGATGCTAGTCAGCCTTTGAGTCATTTTGATTCTCGTTTATCAGGTTATGCTTTTGAAAAAAATAAACCAATTATTCTTGTAATTAATAAGTGAGATTTGATTGAAAAAGAAACAAATACTCAACATGAATTTGTTAAAAAGATTAAAAATAACTATAAGTTTATAGATTGAGCTCCAATTGTTTTCCTTTCAGCTAAAACAGGAGAAAAAATTCACAAACTTGCTGAAACTATCATCAAAGTTAAGGAAAATCTTAAGAAAAGAATTTCCACAAATGTGTTAAATCGCTTTATTTTAGAAATTCAGATCATGCAACCGCCGCGTAGTCATAAGGGTAAAAGATTACATATTTCCTTTGCACAACAAGTTGAAGGCGCAATTCCAACTTTTGTTTTTAATGTAAATGATAAAGATACAATTCACTTTTCTTATCAACGTTATATTGAAAATCAACTACGTAAATATTTTGGTTTTGAAGGTTGTCCGATAAAAATAGTCTATAAAAATATACACAAATATAAAAAATAAAGTAAAATTCTATATAAAAAGGATCATTAAAATGAATAAAAAAGAATTAATTGAAATTATTAGTGCAAAAACAGAAATGAGTCAAAAAAATGTTGAAATTATTCTTAGTAGTTTTTTTGAAGAAGTTGCACACGTTATGAAAAAACAAGATAAGTTAGTTATCAACTCATTTGGTACATTTCAAGGAATTTACAAAGAAGCATCAGTTTCAATAAACCCGCTTACCAAATCTGAAATAAGAACACCAGCTAAAACTGTTGCTAAGTTTAAACCTTCTAAAAATTTAAAAGAATTTGTTGCTTAAAAATAATGGGATTGTTGTATGAAAAGAAGTAAAAAAAAGGAACAAACTAAATATTTGACAGAGTCTGAAATAGTTTATGGTAATGTTGTCTCTTCTGAAATTAAAGAACAAAAAAGAGGTAAAAAATTTGCACTATTTCTTTTACTTTTTGCAATTATTACAATTTTAGTGATTATAGGTCTATTTTTTGCATTTTTCAAATCAGGATCAAATGTTAATGAATTTGTTCCAATAGCATCTAAAATTAAGTAATTTTGTCAATGGATATCAAAAAAATTAGAAACTTTGCGATCATTGCTCATATAGACCATGGAAAGTCTACATTAGCTGATCGTATTTTAGAATTTACCCAAACAATTGCAAAACGTGATTTAAAAGAACAACACTTAGATTCAATGGAGCTTGAAAAAGAACGTGGAATTACAATCAAATTAAATGCTGTTCAAATTAATTATCAAGACTATATTTTCCATCTCATTGATACACCAGGACATGTTGATTTTACCTACGAAGTTTCTCGATCACTTGCGGCTACTGAAGGTGCACTACTTTTAGTTGATGCTACACAAGGAATCCAAGCACAAACACTAGCTAATGTATACTTAGCAATGGAAAATAACCTAGAAATTATTCCAATAATCAATAAAATTGATTTGCCATCAGCAAACATTGATTTTGTGAAACAACAAATTGAAGACATTATTGGTTTATCTACAGAAAATGCTGTTTTAGTTTCAGCAAAAAATGGTATTAACATCGAAGGCGTGCTTGAATCAATTGTTAAATTTATCCCACATCCCGAAGAAGAAAATATAACCAAACCTTTACAAGCGCTTGTCTTTGACTCCTATTTTGATATTTATCGCGGGGTAATAATTTTAGTTAGAATAGTCTCTGGAAGTATCAAAGTTGGCGATCAATTCTACTTTATGTCTAATGGTAACAAATTCCATGTTATTGAATTAGGAATTCGCAAACCTCATGAAGTTAAAAAGGAAACACTCAACACCGGTGAAGTTGGTTGAATTGCAGCTTCAATTCGCAATGCCAAAGATGTCTCAGTTGGAGATACCATCACCCTTGTTGGTGAGCCAGCTGCTAATGCGCTACCAGGTTATAAAAAAATGATACCTGTGATGTATACAGGTTTTTATCCAACTGATTCACAAGATTATAATTTATTGAAAGATTCGCTTGAAAAAATAGCGCTCTCTGATTCTTCAATTGTTTATGAACCTGAGTCATCAAAAGCGCTTGGTTTTGGCTTCCGCATTGGTTTTTTAGGTCTTTTACACATGGAAATTTTACAAGAGCGACTTGAGCGCGAATTTAATTTATCAATAATAGCAACTGCTCCTTCTGTTGAATTTTTAGTACACAAAACCAACGGTGAAGTTTTAAGTATTTCCAATCCTACTTTACTACCCGATCCTTCAACAATTAGCTTTATTGAAGAACCTTATATAAGAGCAACAATTTTTCTTCCAGAAAAATATTTGGGTGCAATTATGAGTTTAGCACAAGATCGTAGAGGTATTTATGAGGATTTAGAATACGTTGATCAAAGTCGGCGTAAACTTGTTTATCAATTACCTTTATCAGAAGTAATTTTTGATTTTTTTGATAAATTAAAATCACTTTCCAAAGGTTATGCTTCTTTTGAATACGAAATTATTGGTTACCAAGAATCCAAATTAGTTAAGTTAGATATTTTACTAAATGGACAAAAAATTGATGCCCTTTCAATGATTGTTCACAAAGATTTTGCTTATCCAAAGGCACGAGATCTAACACAACGGCTCAAAAATATTATTCCCCGGCACTCTTTTGAAGTTCCAGTGCAAGCCGTAATTGGTTCAAAAGTTATTGCTCGTGAGACTATTAAAGCTTATCGTAAAGATGTTACTGCCAAATTATACGGTGGTGATGTAACCCGGAGAAAAAAACTTTTAGAAAAGCAAAAAGCTGGGAAAAAAAGAATGAAATCTTTTGGTGTTGTTGAGGTTCCCCAAGAAGCTTTTTTGGCAATTTTAAAAACAGATTTTGAAGACAAATAAAGGAAAATACATGCTTTTTCGTAAAAATAGAGATTCTAATCATTCAAACTATCCTAGCCAACCAAACAATTTTGAAAACCGAAATTATATAAGCCAAAATAATAGTTTTTATCCACAAAATCAATCACCTTTTCAAAATGATAATTCTCAAGAGAAAAATAATTTTATTAATCGTGAGGTTCGTAAAATTTTTGGTTATGAATTATTTTTTTTACCACTCAAAATGACTTTTTACTTCTTGGTATTATTTACTATTGTAATAGTTTCGCTACTTTGAGTTTACGGTAAACTTTCTTGACCTAATGATCGCAAATATTTTCCTTATTTAGCCATTCCTGCTCTAGTTGGTGTGTTAATAGTATATTTAGCTATTAAAAATTTACTAGATTATTTAGCTGTCAAAAAATCTGTCAAATTTTTTCAAAAGCAATTAGAACTAAATAGTATCCACACACAAATGCCACCTATGATTCCTTGATTAGTAAGGAAAATTAATCAAAAAGATGTTAATGCGATTTGAGTAATAGGTATCTCCTTGTTAACTACAATTATTTTAGTTGCTGTTTTTATAGCAATTACTTATTGAAAACCAACTTTCAAAATAGATAAATCCAAGGAATACATTGCTGCAATGGCTACATTTGGAGTTCTTTTCGTTTTAAGTATATTTTATAAACTTGTTCTAAAAAGAAGGATAAATAACATCGAAGCTATTTTTGGTAATATATATCACCAGCATATTGATATTGGAAAAATACGTTTTCGTCGTCATTTAATATGAGCAATTGTGACAGTGGTTTTATTCTTACTAGTGCGTAGAATTGGTAAAAAACGTAATTTTATTAAAAGTAGGTAAAAAACTGTTTTAGTTTTTATAAAATACTCAAAATTGTAAATTTTTGTAAAAAATACCCTTAAATTATCATTTTTTTAAAAAATGGTATATAATATTATAGAGAAATTTATTATGAAAATGAAATTATTTAATATATGAACATCCAAAAATATTTTCGTTATCAATTCCAAACACGATAGCGATTATTTTGTTATTATTCAGTAGTTTTATTTTTCAAACTTTTTCTAATTATTTATAAATGATTAAAATAAAAAAACTACTGAACAAACAGTAGTTTTTTTATTTTAAAGATAAATTTAATCAACGTAAAAAAGGAAGGAATATGAATAAAATAGTAAGAAAATTATCTATAGGTTCTATAGTTACTGTTAGTCAGGTAGCACTTTTTGTCTCTTGCGCTATTCAACCAGCTTGGCAAAGACAAGAACTAAATAGTAATATTGATGCTGCCACTAGTTCGCCAAATGCCTTTGCTACAGTTTCAAATTTTTTTACCAATCCATCAACTATACAAATTTATTATACTACCCCATTTTTAATTCAAACAGTTAATGAAGGACAACTTGATATTCAAGCTGAGGGTTTTGATGAAGATAGCAAAAATAAAAAAGATAAAAGTAATATCTATAAAATAAAACGACCTTCATATGAATATGACAGCCTTGTTAGTGCTAAAGCAATTGTGTTGACTGATAAAGAAGGTAATGAATTTATTTTTGATAATGATAAGCATGAAAAAGGTTACTTGCCAGAAAACAGCAATTCTGAAGGTTTAACAGTTAGATTAACTTCAGATGATAAAAGAAGTATCAATAGTCTTTTTTTTCGTGAAACTCTTGATAAGGCTGTAAAAGTCCAATTATTTATAAAAGATAATATTTTTTGAACTGATTATAAAGGTGAATTAACTAAATATCCAGTTTTAGCAAAAGACTATTATTATGGTTATAAATGACAAAGACTTTTAGATAAAAGATATCGTGCAGCAAATGGTGGAGGGTCAAAAATTGATGATGAAGCCAAAGATAAAACACCTAATTTAGATCCAAAATCAAGATATTTTGATACCACAGTTAATAACTTTTATCTTTTTGATCTTTTTGGTCTTGATGTTAAAGATTTTGATAATGAAACACAATTTTTACAAAAATATCAAGGTAAAAATAAAGAATTATTTGATCAAGAAGCAATAACCTTTCACCAAGATAGTAGTAAAGGGCAAACATTTTTTGGAGCATTTTTTGATAAACTCATCATGTCTGGTACTTTTCAAGCTATGCCTTCTACCTTTGTTGATGAAAGAGTAGCAAGTTTGACAAAAAATAATTCTCAGGGTCAACCTTCTGGAATTTATGGTGAAACAGGTGAAGCGCTCCGTTTTGGTTTTTACTGATATGGTGCCGATTTTAAAAAAGATCTTTTATTTAATTCGCCTTATGTCCTCAATCATTGAGATACTCATCGTAAAACCTATTTTATCAATGAACACTATCCTAGAAGTAATTGAAAAGAAAGACTACCTTATGTGTATAAAAAAATAAATTTTCTTTATTCTAAATATAGTAGCCCTTCTGCTTTTACTAACTCACAATTTAATTCATTTCGTGAACAAACAATTCCATCTGTTAGTTTTGACACCTTAAATGATGCTCAGAAAAATTTGGTAGCATCCAATCGTGAGGAATTTGGATGACGACTAACTCAAGTTAATAAGACAAACGCAGTTAATAACTCTTATTTTTTAACATTAGTTCCTGGATCATTGAAACAAAATTTTCGACCAGAAGTAGGAATTACTGTTGATGATAATTACTATCCTTACAACGATAATTATGCTAAATTAATGTTTGGTGCTTCAAGATCTGAATTGGCAAAAGGAAATGTACAAGTAGTTAAACATATTAGTTCAGGAGTTGGTCTTCAATTTCGGCAAATAATTACAAATGCTTGAAATTTATATACAGCTGCGCAAACTCAAACCAGCCAATCACAAGCTTGAGCAAATTTTGTTGCCCCAGACAACAAAATTAGTACAAAAGCTAATTCAAAAACCCCACGCGACTTTTATTTGCAAGTCAATACTACTAAATTAGTTGATAGTCAAGGAAATGTTTATTATACCAAAGATCCTGAAACTGAAAAGCAACAAAACTTTAGAAATTTAAACAGTGCAGAAGAACAATACAAAGCACCAAATTATAACGTTTTACAAGCAAAAATGAAGGAAATTCTTGATAAATTCTATCAGGAAAATAATTTAAGTCCAACAGACAAAGTTGAATGAAGTTTGCTTAGCTGATTTATAAATGCTAATCAAAGAGAAATTGCCGCTATTACAAATGCAGCCAAAGCTATCAATGATTTAGATCCAAGACTTAATTTAAAAGTTACTTGACCTTTTACTAATCTAACTCGTCGTATTAACTATATTATAACTGGAACTGGACCCTTATCTTTTGGTGGTTGAAACTATGATTACGATGGAATTGGAACAGCACTTGATGGCCGTGTTCAAATTAATGGAGTAGGTTATGCAATGCTTTCAGTTTTTGATGCTCAAGGCCCAGATTCTAACTTAGCTAAATCATATCCAGAAATTTATCGCTATTCACAAGCTGCTAAAAAATTCTTTACTCCTTTTGCACAAAAAGGTTACATTCGTGATTTTAGTGAATGACAAAATGCTACAAATGCTCCCGATTATGGGGCAGATAATCAACACTTAGACCCAGATATGACTAACTTTTTTATTGGTTCAGTTATTGAAGAAGACAATCCTGATAAACCAGGTGAAAAGCGCAAAGTTTGAAAAAGTTTTACAGATCAAATTAATTCTAAGTTGGCTCCCGGACAACAAGAAGCATCATTTGATTTTGGTGCTCAGTCAGCTTCATTTAACTTACAATATCAAGAAACACATACTGATGAACAACTAGTTGCTTTGGTATCCGAGCTTAATTCTATTTTTACAACCGGACTAACAGATCAAATTAGTGTGCCTTCAAAACAACCAGTAGTTGTACTTTTCAATCCTAACATTGAGAGCCCTTATACAGATGCTTATAACTTTATTCCAACTGATATGCTCGAGATTATTCCATTGAGAAAAAAAGCTATAAAAACAAAGGAAGCACAAGCAAATCAACAATTTGGTTTAGAGTCAAATACTAACAATAAAGGAGATAAATAATGCCCTGATCTTATTTTATAAAAAGAATATTTTTAGCACTACTCACTTTTATTGCCATCTATGTTATTGTTTATTTATTAATTGCTAGTTTTTCACCAGATCCTTTTTCTGCAACTCTTGAAAGCGGTAAGAAATCTGATGGTAGCCAAGCTGCTAAACTAGCAGAATTACATGCTCGTTACTTTTTTGATAAAAGTCCTATTGTACGTTTAGGAATTTATACAGCTAATATGTTCAAGGGTGATTTTGGTCCAATTTATAAAACTGGTGAGACTAATGCGATTCCTAATTTATTTTTTTCACCACTTCGTTATACTATTTTAGTTTCACTACCTTCTTTTATTTTAAGCTCAATTATTGGTGTAACCCTTGGAATTGTTGCTGCCTACCGTCGTGATCGTTTAGAAGATGCAGCTATTTCTGGTTTTTCAACCTTCTTTGTTGCAATTCCTTCCTTTGTTTTAGCACCTTTTATAGTTTTCATCGCTATCAAATTAGGACTTCCTTTTGAATTTAAGGATCCTGCAACTTATGGAGCTGCTGTTACTGCAACTTCATTGATTCCACCAATTTTTGTTTTTACAATTACTTCAATTCCTGGTTATGTTTTCCTTGTGAGAAACCAAGTAATTACCGTTTTATCTTCAGATTATGTTCTAATTGCTAAGTCAAAAGGACTCTCAGCAGTTGCAATTTTTTTCAAATATGTCTTTCGAAATAGCTCAATTCCACTTGTTAGAGTATTATTATTTTCTTATGTTGGCTTACTATCTGGATCTATCATCCTAGAACAATTTTTCAGAATTCCAGGATCTTCTAGTATTTTGGTAGGTGCTGCCTTTGATGGTGAGATAAATATTTCAATGTTTTCCATTATTTTCTTTACCTCACTAGCTTTAATTGTCAATATTTTAGGTGATATGACATATGTTGTTATGGATCCAAGAATTACCTTTGGAGCGCAAAGTCAAACTAATTATCTTGCTAAATTTAAACATTGAAGATCAAGAAAACTAAAGGAGAAAAAAACTAATGACACCTCAAGAATTTAATGAAAAATATAGACTTACTCAAAAACAAGTTGAGCTTTTAAAAAGAGTTGACAATCAAAATGAGTCTTATCAAGTTACAGGTAAAATTGTTGAGTTATGAAAAGATACAATTAAAAAATTTTTTAAATCTCCAATTTCACTAATTTCTACTATTATTCTAACAATTTTGATATTAGTAGCAATTTTTACATTAATTTTTAGTCCTTATGATCCTTCTAAACCGATCTCTGAGGCTGATCCTTCCTTGGTTTATGAGCAACTTCCAAGTGGTTATGGAGCAATTAAATTAACAATTACTAGCGATGTTTTAGAAAAAATTCGTCTTTATGAGCAAGACAACAATGTCACTTTAATTCAAGGTGAGACTAATGAGTTGTTTCCCAATCGTTGAGAAGTTATTATCAACCCTTATCAAGTAATGAGTGTGCTTGATAACAATAAAACTTTCATTAGTGTGATCGGAACTGATCAATTTGGTCGTGATATTTGATTAAGAACTTGACAAGGAACATTAAATGCGCTTGGAATTGCTCTGATCATTGCAACTATTCAATTTATCATTGGGGTAATCTTAGGTACCTATCTAGGTTTCCACATTGGAACATGAATCGATAATATTGTCTTAAGAATTATTGATATTTTTGGTTCACTACCTTGAATTATTTTATTTATTATTTTCATTGCTATTTGAGGACCTACTACCATAGTTTTAATTCTTCTTTTGTCATTGACCGGTTGAACAGGGCCAACTTATGGTGCACGACTTTATACAGTTATTGTCAAAGATCAAGAATTTGTCTATGCAGCTAAAGTTATTGGAGCTAGCAAATTCAGACAAATTTATGCCCACATTCTACCAAACATTTTAGGAAAACTACTCTCATCATATGTTGGTAGCATTTTCTCTTCAATTTCCGTGATTGCCGGTTTAGCTTTTCTTGGTTTTATAAAAGAAAGTGCTGACTCTTCTGCTAACTTAGGTCTTATTATTAACTCATCAGTTTCACTGGCGGAAAAAAATGTATGAGCATTACTGTTTCCTTCAATTATCTTAGTTATTTTAGCAATTACTAGCCAATTTATTGCAAACGGAATTCACGATTCACTTGATCCAAGAGTTGGGGGTCGTAAATAATGAATGATAAAATCTTAAATGTAAAAAACTTACGTGTTAAGTTTAGAACTGGGCACCGTGAGTATCTAGAAATCATTCGTGGTGTTAATCTTAGCATTCGTCGTGGACAAATTATTGCCCTAGTTGGTGAGTCAGGATCAGGAAAATCGGTGACTTCAAAATCGCTTTTAGGTATTAATGCTTTTGCCAAAACTACAAGTGATGCTATGTTAATTGATGGCATTGATGCCAGCAAGTTTGAAAAAGATCGTCAATGAAGAACAATTCGTGGTAAAAAAATTGGCTACATTCCTCAAGATCCACTTGTGGCACTCAATCCAACTAGAACAATTGGAAAACAACTTTTAGACTCGCTCAAAAACGATAAACGCTTTAAAAATAAACAAGAAAAGAAAGAATATCTTATTAATTTATTAGAATCTTTTGGTATTAGTGAAGCACAAGCACGCTTTAATTCTTACCCTCACACCCTCTCTGGTGGACAAAAACAAAGGGTAGTAATTGCCATGGTCATTGCAGCTCAACCTTCAATAATTATTGCTGATGAGCCAACAACTGCACTTGATCCAACTGTGCAATCTTCAGTTTTAGCACTTTTAAATGATATTCGAATTAAACACAATATTTCAATTATTTTTATTTCTCATAACATTTCAATTGTTGCAAAGTTCTGTGATTATATTTATGTGATGTATTCAGGAAAAGTTATTGAAAAAGGAACAAGACAAGACATTTTTACCGATCCAAGGCACCCATATACTTGAGCGCTGATTTCAGCAATTCCGGAAACCTCAAGTGATGAAGCTTTATATACAATTAGTGGAAATCCACCAGATATGAAAAACTTAACATCTGGCGATCCTTTTGCACCAAGAAATGATTTTGCTCTCGCACTTGATTTTGAAAAAGAGCCACCTTTAATTCAAATTTCAAAAACACATTATGCAGCAACTTGATTGCTTCACCCTGAGGCACCAAAAGTGGAATTAAATCAAGAAGTTAAAACTAGAATCAAACTATTTAAGGAAGTTTTATAATGGAAATTGCATTACAAACTAAAAAGTTAGAAAAATATTTTAGTCACAAATCTAATATAGTAAAAGCTGTCGATGGTATTGATATTAGTCTAAAGACCGGTCAGGTTCTAGGTATTATTGGTGAGTCAGGTTCAGGAAAAACAACAATTGGGCGTTGTTTAGTGCGATTATATGAAAATTATGGTGGGCAAGTCCAATTATTAAATGAGGTAATCTCTGGTAAAAAACTTTCCAAAAAGCAAAATTTATTTTTGCGCAAAAATATGCAAATGATTTTCCAAGATCCTTTTTCATCTTTAAATGGACAAAAAAACATCTATGCAATTTTAAAAGAAACCTTAATAATCAACGGAATTATCAAAAATAAGATGGATGATATTTTTGCTGATTGATCAGATGTTGTTTTCCACTTCCAGCATTCATTAGAGGGCAAATATCTTGAAGTTGAAGAGCAAATGTGATTATTTTGAATGGAAAATTTTCAAAAGTTTGCCAAATATTGACAAGAGAGAATTTTAGAAATTAAAAACTTTGATGCAAACAGTTCTATTTTTGCAACTGAATCTAATGTTAATGATTTTTTCAATGAATACTTTTTATATTTAGAACGTAAACAAAAGCTTTTGGCTTCCAACTATAATTTTGGTTACAAAAATGTTTCTGAATTATATAACTTTTTTTATAATAAACAAAAAGACTACCGCAGTGGTTCACAAAGTAAAATTGAACTCTCTTATCGTCAAGCAGAACAAATGTTAAAAACTTTTGAAAAATCAATAGAAAAAAATAAATCTTTTTACTATAAAGAAATTAACCAAGCTTTTTCTTCAATTAAAGACGAAATACAAAAAGAACAAGCTAAATTTAATAATCAAAGCAATTTAATTAATTCTTATATTTTGCAATACAAGTATGAATATAAAATTAATAATAATCATGCGCTTATGAGTAATGAAATTAAAAGGTATTCTTTCTATAAAAAACAAGCAATTATTTACCAAGCAATTGTTGATTTATTAACAAAAAATACAATTATTTTTAAACAAAAAAATCGTTTTGCTTTTTTAGAATCTAATGATATTGAAAAATTAATTGATATTATCAATAATTTTAAGAATAAAGTATTGAACAAATATGAAAATGTATTAATAAGTTCAAATCCTAAAGAAAATCAGACTACAATTTTTGATTTTAAAGCTATTATTGACAAAGAAATTAAAACTCTTAATTTTCAAAGATTTATTGAAACTGCTGATAAAAACAAAGATCTTTATTATCAAAAAGTTAATTTTAAATCTCGCTTTCTTGTTTTTAAATATAAGTTAGTGATAAATAAAAACAGACGTGAAATAACACAAGATGAGCTTAATACTAAACAACAACTAGAAGCTAATTTCAAAGAAAAAAAAGCAGTCTACGATCAAGATAAAAATTATTTTATTACTAGATATGTTGTTTGAAAAAATGAACAGAATTTAAAGATAAAATCCTTAAAAGAAGAATATAATAAATATTTTGAACAAATTAAGCAATTAGATAAAGAAATTCTCCAAATACACAATCAGTTTATTTCGATTTTAAAATCTAAAAATGATTTTAAAGATTTAGTTATTGGTTTTAAACATAAATTTAGTGAGAAAAATTTTGTAATTAAATCATCAATGATTGAAAAGCAAAATTTAAATAAAGTCTATAGAAATATACAACTTTTTTATGGTATTAAAAGACTACCTTCATTAATTTTATTAAAAAGATACATTAAAAAATTTATTCTTAGTGAACTAATTTATGAAGCGCTCGAAAATGTTGGACTATTGAGATCTTTTGCATATCGTTACCCACATGAGTTCTCTGGTGGTCAAAGACAAAGAATTGCTATTGCTCGCGCTTTAATTGTTGAACCAAAAGTTATAATTGCTGATGAGCCAATTGCTTCCCTTGATATTTCTATTCAAGCACAAATTATTAACTTGCTAAAAAAATTGGTAAATGAAAAAAATCTTTCTCTCATTTTCATTGCTCACGACTTATCAGTTGTGGAATATATAGCCGATGAAGTTGCAATTATTCATGCTGGAAAGATTGTGGAAAAAGGAACAACAAAAGATATCTATAACAATCCAATCCATCCTTATACCATTAATTTATTAAATTCAATTCCTAAGATTTCAAATGCACATATTCCTTTTAAATCAACTTTATTTGATAATAAATATTTATTAGATCAAGCATTTCCAAATATAATTCAAGAAGTTCAAGTTAGTGAAAATCACTTTGTTTATGGCACAGAAAGACAGGTCAAAGTTTGGCAACACCAAGCTAGAAAAAATGTCTAGATTTCTTAATTTTTATAATCACAAAATAAAACGAAACTTTGGTTTTGGTGCTATTTTTGCGATCATTTTTTGATCGCTTTTATTATTTATTTTATTTTTATTATTAGTATTTTTAAAGAAACACACTTGATATAACGCACTTTCTGTGGTCGCTGTTATTCTAATTGCAATTAGTCTTTTGGCTACAGTTGTGAGACTTGGACTTTTTAGTTCTTATTCTTTTTCTTATAATAGTTCAAATTTAAGATCAACGAGAAAATTAAAAAACACAACCAATCCTAAATTACAAGGACAACCTTTAAGTTCTCAGGAATTAAAAGATAAAAAAAAGCAAAAATCACTGATACCAATTCTTTTAGGTTTTACAATTGGTGTGATTTTGCTTATTGTAAGTTTACCTTTTATTTTTTAGTTTGCAAATGGATGTTATAGTGTTAAGTTATAAAAAATGTGTTTATAAATTTTTGAATATTAACACTAAATAACTCTTTAACTACAAGGTATAAAAATTAAATTGTGTAAATAAAAAGATAGATTTTATTGAGTTAAAATTTCTCATATTCCTTTTGTATTATTTCATTTAATTATTTGATGTTCACCCTTGCGTCTTAGAAGTTCTAAATTTCTTTCGCCATCTTTTCCTGAAACTTTATATTTATCACTAATTTGTTTTGCTAATTTCTTTTTTGTGGTTTTTCCACCCACTTCTGTGACTCATTGTTTAACACTTGTTTTCAAGTCTTCAATATCAATAGTACTTTCCCAAGCTACTTTTCTTCCTGAGTTTTTTCTTTCTTTACTTTTAGTTTCATTTTGGTTATCTTTTTTTGTTTTACTTTTTTTTGTTGTTCCTTTCGCTTTTTTCTTTTTTTGTTTTTTCTTTTCTTCTTCTTTATTTGCCTCTTGCTGTTGTTTTTGTTTTTTTGCAATTCTTGGTGATTTTCTAAGTGTTTGGGTAGTATCGGTTTGAGCGTATTGTGTACTTTTTGAATCTTCAGATGGTGTATATGACCACTCAAGTGTTTTCTCTCCCAGATAACCTACTGGTAAGCTTTCTTTGTCAAAAAATATTGGATATAATTCCTCTTGACTTTTAAACCCATAAAAACTTAGAGTATTTGTAAAAAGCCTTTCTCTTAACTCTCTATCAAGACGCTCATTTGCAGTTTCTACTTTTGCTTTTGGTGCTTCTTTGGAATCTACACTTTTGGCATCTTCTGTTTGTTTTTCTTGTTTGTTTTTGCTCTCTTGTTGGTTTGTAGATTCTACCTGTGGTTTGGTTGGCTGATCTACTTGTGGATCTTTACTTTCTTGGTTAGTACCTTCTTGTTCTGCTTCCTGAAAATTTGTTGCTTGAATCAAACTAGTAGATTTGTGTTCTACTAATTTCCTCGCTGCAATATTTGATTTTTGAATACCAAAAAATAAACCTAATCCAAGCGCTATTGTCCCACCTAAAATAGCTGAAATTAGTTTTAATTTTCTTTTCATTTTCCTCCTTGTTAAATTTATCTTTTTTAAAATTATAATTTATTATAACATTAAAAAACAAAGGGCTAATTCTTGTGTGCTGCTAAAAAATTATTTTTCCTTTATTTTTATAGGTTTTTTAGCAAAAAAATTTTTTAAAAAATAATTAAAAAGATAGAGGAGGTTATTATGTCGTTAAGATTTTAAAAAAATAAAAAATAAAAAAGATAGACCAGGTATAAATAATTAATTTGTTAAATTTTTGTTTATTTTTTGGGTTATTTCTCTAATTGTTTATTTTGTTGTTTATTTCTTAATATTGAAAATAAAATGCAGTAAATTTTTTTACATTATTTAATAATGATGAAAGGTGAAAATATGAGTGATAAAGACTTTTTTGATCGTTTAATGGACTGAGTTGATGAAACTATTGAGAGGAAAATTAAAACATCAAAACGTGTTAAACACATTGATATCTCAGATACAAGCTCTAAATCCAGCTTTACTTATATTTGTGTCATTAGCTCAGGCAAAAAGACTAAAAAAGAAAATGTTAAAAAAAGAAAAAAAGACTAATTTACAAATGTTTATATTTTTTAATTTAAAAACATAAAAAATATTATAAAATTATGTCTAAGTACTAAGCATAATCTAAAAATCTTTAAATTTTTGTAAAAACTAATTAATAAGGAAGGAGATAAAATAGAAATATTTAGACCTAAATTTAGCATCTAATTTAGATGATAAAAATTTGTCAATTGAATTAGATTCATTAAATCTTTTAAAAGAATTAGATTTTAATGATTTTGAATTAGAAAATAATTCTATTGAACTAGCTAGAAAAAAAATGACTATTACTACTTATGTTTGCATAGTTAAATCAATACCTGCTTTATAATGCCAAATATTTTTAGGTGAAACTATGATTTATAGAGAGATGCTTAGTACAAACACAAAAATATCAATTTCAAAAACTGATATCTTTGTGTTTGTACACTCTAATACTAGCACTATACCAAATCAAGGTTGAAAAATTCATATATCTGCACTTAATAAAGATTACCATCGTATCCTAAATATTGTTGTGCCTTACTTAATTAATCATAAAATTAGTTTTAAATTTTTAAAAGATAAAAAAGAATTATCAAAAATTAATTCGAAACTTACACACATTTTTTCTTTTGCTAAATTTATAACTATATATCTTGAAAATGAAGATCAACTAAAAAAACACATTCAATTTTTGTATGAAAATACTAAAGGATTTAAAGGTCTACCCATTTATTCAGATCGAAGATATTTAGATTCAAATAATATATACTATAGATATGGTACAAATTTAAAAAATTATAAATATATTAGAGATAACAATAACAAAGCAATTTATAAAGATAGAAATGCTCTTTATTATAGTCTACCCAATTTTATCAAAGAGCCTTTCCCGAATAACAAAAGTGTTATTTTATTTAAAGATCAAGAAGTTAATAATCGTTTTTCATTATTGTATATAGTACATTACACATCTACTTCATCAGTTTTTTTGGGTTTTGATAAAGTCGAAAATAATTATATTATTGTTAAAACATCCCCTATTTATGGTTTGTTTGGAAGTAGAAAATCTGTAATTTGATTTAGGAAAAATGAAGTTGCTATTTTGCAACATATAAAAGAAAAACAAATAAAAAATTCTAACCAATTAATTGACTATTTTGTTGATAATAATCAGTTTTATTTGTTTAAATCCTATGTCAAAGGGCGAGATCTTGGACATCTTTTTTCTGCTAATGATATTTTTAAAAATATTGATAATTTAGACAATGTGGCCAATAAATATATGTTGCTATTAGAAAATATATTTGTTTGCATCTCCAATTTTCATAAATATAATATTATTTTAAATGATGTATCGGTTAAAAATTTTATTTGCAATGATGATCTGTGTAGCTTTATAGATTTAGAAACTTCCTATATTATTGGATCAAAATTTGAAACACTCATTTATTCAACAACCCTATTTAATTTTAAGTTTCCACTTCATACTGTTGATAATCATTTTGCATTAGATATTCTAAAAATGGCAACTATTTTTTGTGAATTTTGAATTGGTCAAATGCAAAATATGTCAAAACCAAAGAATATAAAATGGATGTTTTTAAAAGTTTATAACTTTATTTTGTTTTATCAATTAAATTTACAAATAGTTGATAAATTACTAGCTATTTTTAACCAATTTTTGTCTCAAAAATTTGCATTACTTGAAGTAAAACCATCTTTTAGCAAGACTACCTTAAAAACGGAAATAGATAAGATTTGATCATTTTTTACTAACAATAGAAAGTTAGCTAATAAAAAAGAATATAAAAATGAAATGAAGCAATTTATTTATAAGCTACTTGTTAAAGATAAAATTGATAGTAAAAATTTGGAAAAAATCAAGAAACAATATCAATCATTAAAATTTGAAAAACTTGGAAAATTTAAATCTGAAAATTTAATTTTTTGAGCCATATGAGCTGGATATCAAAAGGATTTTTTATTAGCTCATAGAATAATTGAATATATTTGGAATAAAAGGATAACTGAAATTAATAATCAATATTATATAAAATACAAAGATTTTTTAATTCCTTATTTATGAGGCGGATCGCTTGGATTAGCGTTTGCAATGTCAATAGTAGATAAAGCGAAATATCAAGATAAAATTAATTTAATTGAAAAAACTGTATTACCATATACATCTCAAAAAATTGATATATTTTTTGGAATTTCAGGTTTTATTTTATATTTTAAATGAAAATATAATTTCCAAAAATACTCACATAATATTTTGAAATGAACTACCTTTTTAGTTAACATTTGAGATAGAGAAAATAATTTTTTTGTCAGACAACATGAGCAATTACAAAAAGATGATTACATTATTGCTAAAATACTAAAAAACTTAAGTAAAAATCAATTATTTGCAACAAAATATTTAACATTTGATGAACAAGTTGTTGCAAAAATTGATAAAATTTCTAATTTATTTTAAAAATTTATTGTAGAAAGGATTAAGATGAAAATATTTGTACTAATTAAAATGGCAAAACTCAATTTCTTTATTTATTTTAGCTTAATATTTATGGAAAAGATTTCTTTGTCTTTTAACATTTATAGTTATACCTTTATTGTTCAACATCTTAATAATTATCCTCAACCCACTTTTGGTTTAACCACTTCTATTTTGTTTTGGGTAATTTCGGTTTTTGTTGCCCTATCATTACGTTTAATAAGGCCTCTACTTTCAAGTAGAATTAAAGAGACTATTCGGAATCAATTAAGCTTCAAAATTATCGAAAAAATCCAAAATAGTTCGTATGTAGATATAAAATTTAAGTCTAATTCAATGCTTTCACTTATCAATTATGATATGGTTGAAGCTCTTAATATGATTGATAGTTTCACTACAGTTTTTAATTCTTTGATAGCAATCATAACTAACATTATTTTTATGATTTTGCTTTCACCACAATGAAGTTGAATCTTAATTTTATCAGCATTTATTTTTAGTATCATAGGAATATTTTTTCAATTCTTTTTAAACCAATATGGTCAAAAATTGTCTGATCAATTTTCTAATATCCACCAAGAATTGAGTCAATATAGCAACAAACATATTCAAACATTTAAAACATTTTTTCTTCACAATCAAATATTTAGTTTTAAGAATTTAATTGAACACGGTTTTTCTAAATTTACATCTAAGCGAACCAAAATTCTCAAAAAATCTTCATCTATTAGTTTAATAGCAACTTTTGTAACCACAATGTTTACAGGTATTTTATTGTTAGAAGTTACATTACTAACTTTTTATAATTATTATGATGTATCTATTTTTTTATCATTAATGTTGTATTCTCTTGATTTTTCAGGCTCATTTGGAGATATAATAGTTCAAACTTTTATGCTTTCAATTCGTGGACAATATCTTAGCAATATTATCTCAAAAGTACCGACCACAACAGTTAATCGTGAGCTAAATAAAGCTATTGAAAAAATTTCTATTAGTAATTTATCCTTTGTTTTTGAAGACAAAACGGTTTTTTCAGGAATTAATTTTGATATTTTACCAGGTAAAAAATATTTAATTGATGGCCCAAGTGGAACAGGAAAATCAACGCTTTTGAAAACAATTTTGGGTGTCTATCCTGATTATCAAGGAAATATTTTAATAAATGATGAACTGGAGATAAATCAAGTAAGCTCATCGTCCTTGCGTCAGCAAATTGGTTTTATTGATAATCAAAATATTATTTTTGATGCTAGTTTACAAGATAATATTACACTTTTTGATACACAAGTTGATCTTCAAAAACTAAACAAAATTTTAGATACTCTCAAAATTGATTGATTAAAATTGGAAGACAATATAAATGTTAACAAGTTGTCAGAGGGACAAAAACAAAAAATTGTACTAGCACGACTTAAGTATAGTAATATCAAATTTTGAGTTGTTGATGAAGCACTTGATAATATTCAAAAAGATCATGCTGAGCTTACCATTGATAACTTACTTGGTGATCCTGATTTAACTATTTTGTTTGTTAGTCACCACATTAGTGCTGATTTACGCGAAAAATTTGATGAGGTAATTGCAATTAGAGGTTAACTATGAAAAAAATTACAAAATTATATTTAATTAATGCTTTTTTTGTTATAGTAACATTAGCATTTACCTATTTTGGTTTTTTTGCACCAAAATTATTGTATGAAGCAATTTTAGCAAACAAGATTAAAGAGACTATTATTTGAGTAGTTGTTCAAATTTTCTTTATCTTATTTGAAGCATTATTAGGCACATTTTATGCATCATTTTTTAATTTTATTTTTGGTCAAACAAAAGCACTTGGCTTGTTACACAAACGATTGAATATGTTTGATAATCAAAAAGATATGTATAAAACTTTTGCTCAAAAAGATTCAGGAAGTACATTTTCAAAAATATACAACGAAACTTTTAATAAAGGTCAGGAATATTTTATATTTTTTCTAGATATTATTTCATCAATTTTACCTTTGTTTACAATGATGTTTACCATTTTTTACATTCAACCAATCATTGGAGCAGTTGTTTTAGTTCTAACACTTATTTGGACTTTATTCCCAACTGTTTTCAAGAAAAAAATTGAATCTAAAGTAGCCAATCAGTTAAAATCATATGAAAATTTAAACGATAAGACTACTTCCATTTTGTCTAAATTTGAAGGACTATTATTTTTTAACAAAATTAATTTACTACCAAAAATATTGAATACTGAAGTTAAAAAAGCTAGTATTTATAGTAGAAAATATAATTTTTGGTTAGGTTTTAGCTCTGGCATAAATTTTGGACTAACTATCTTATTTACATTTATTAGTAATGTCTTTATTGTCATTTTGAGTATCGTTTTAAAACAAAATATATCAGCTACTGCTATTTTAATATCTATTAATACCGCTTCTAATTTATTTTTATCTCGATATTCAGAGACTATTTCATCAGTTTTATACTTTTTATCATTAAAAAAACAATTAAAAGTTGCCCCTTTAAAAATAGAACAAAAAGAAAGCGCTTTTGATGAAGAATTACAACAAATAACTATTAGTAATTTAAGCTTTCAATATCAAGACAAAAAAATCTTTGACAACATTAATTTAAATTTTATTCAAGGTAAAAAATATTTACTACGTGGAGAAAATGGTAGTGGAAAATCAACTTTGATGAAAATTTTAATGGGCTTTGAACGTGATTATGAAGGTGAAATTAAATTTAATAATACCAATGCTAAAGATATTTTACAATTAGATATTATCAAAAAAATCAGCTATGTTGATGGTAAACCTTTATTAATTGAAGGAAATATTTATGATAACATTGCATTTTTCAAAAATGTTGACAGAAAAACCATTGATGAATTAATCATGATTTCTGGTTTACAAAAATATAAAGATTCTGTCTCTGAAGTTAGCCACCTAGAAGACAACGACTTTTCTACTGGCGAAAAACAAAGAATTAATTTTGCTTCACATATTGTTGAAAATAAACCATTTGTTGTCATCGATGAAGGCTTATCCAATGTTGACCAAGCAAACACAGCAAATATTATTACTTGATTATTGCAAAAAAATATCACTCTTATTTTAATTTCACATAATTTAGATGAACAAATTGCAAAGCAATTTGATTACATTATTGATATTGACAAATTAAATAAAGTCTAAATTAATTTATAAAAAATATGACAAATTTTATTAATTTAAGATTTGTCATATTTTTTTACTTTTATTATACTCAATTATTTTGTATTTATCACTAGTTAGTAAATTTAATTTTTCTAAACTTAATTTTTTGCTAATTGCATATTTGCTACTAATATTAGAGACTAATTGGTCTTTTGTTATCTTTCCCTTGGCACCTGAAATTCATTGTTTTACATCTTGTGCTAAAATATTAATATCAATAGTTGGTTTATCCGAATTAGCTTTCGTTTTGACTTTTAAAGAGGATGATTTTTTTAGTGTTGCTTTTTTATTATTAGTTGCTTTTGTCTTTGTTTCTATAGGTTTTTTATCTTTTGTAGGCAAAAATTTTTTAATCTTTTTAACATCTGGGATCTCGTCTTGTTTGGTAATCATTTTTGCTAAAATATCATCATTTCTAATACTTTGATTAATTCTTTTTTCAGCAATTTTTCAACCTTGATTTTCTTTGTTTTGGGTAGTATAATCTGAAGTTTTTCTATTTTTATTGCCAGATTTAACTTTATTACTAGTTAGAGAAAAATTATTTCTTAATTTATTAGAATTGTCACTTTTGTTATAAAATTGTTTGTTATTGTTTACAATTAAGTTATTTGATTTTCTTTGTCGATTAATTTCTCAAGTCACTATCCCAAATATTGTCGCTACCACAGTAAAAAGCATTGTTAATCAAATATAAGATTTCTTCATTCCAATTAAGTTAGCAGTTTTTGTCTCTAAAGATGCTTATTGATAAAAAAGATAACTAAAAAAACGTTTTTTTATTGTTTCATAATTAAAAATGAGGCTTATTAAACCTCATTTTTAATTATGAAAAGTATTTAAGAAATTCGCCAAAACCTTCTTTTTCTAAATCTTCTTTTGGAATAAATTTGAGGGCAGCAGAATTAATACAATATCTAAGACCTCCAAATTCTTTTGGTCCATCTTTGAAAACATGTCCTAAATGTGAATCAGCATTTTTAGAGCGCACTTCTACTCTTGGTCTTCCAGGTACTTGAAAATCTGGAACTTCGACAATCATATCTTTGTTGATTGGGGCTGTAAAAGCTGGTCACCCAGAACCGGAATTATATTTAGTTGTAGATAGAAAAAGTGGTGTATTATCAACGATGTCAACATAGATGCCATCTTTGTAATTGTCATTATATTTATTGGCAAATGGTTTTTCAGTGTAGTTCTCTTGAGTAACTCGGTACTGAAGCTCGTCTAGGTGTTCTAAATTTTTCTTTTTCATGTGTTTTTCCTTTGTTTTAGTGATAAAAAATAAAAGAGGATTTTTTATTTTCCTCTTTTATTATAACCTATTATTTACTATAGAACTCAACAATTAGTGATTCTTTTATTTCTTGGTTTAATTCACTTCTCTCTGGTAATCTAATTAATTTTGCTTTAAAGTTTTTAACATCAACTTCAACTCAAGATGCGATAGTTTTTTTCTCAAGAGCGCTTAGTATTTGAACATTTTTTCTAATTTTTCCTTCTTTTTTAGAAGTTAATTCGAAACTATCACCAGGTTTTAATTGAATTGAAGGAATGTTAACTTTTTTACCATTTAGGAGAAAGTGGCCATGATTTACCAATTGTCTAGCTTGTTTTCTTGTTTCTGCAAATCCAGAACGGTAAACTACATTATCAAAACGTGATTCTAGTGCTTGAAGAAAATTGGTTCCGGCAATACCAGGTTTTTTAATAGCCTTGTTAAAAGTATTACGAAATTGTTTTTCACTAACTCCATACATAAAACGAACTTTTTGTTTTTCTTGTAAGTGGATTCCGTAGTCAGATAATTTATATCTACGAGTTGGCCCATGTTGTCCTGGAGCGTATTTTCTTTGTTTACCCTTGACAAATTCTTTACCTGATTCTAAGATTGAAAAACCAAGACGACGTGACTTTTTAAATACTGGTCCTGTATAACGTGACATTATAATTCTCCTTTTTTAAATTTGCAATTTAATTAAAAAAGAGAAAATAAATAATTCTTCAATATAATTTTAAATCTAATACTTTCATTTTACAGCTCTAAATTACTCGTAAATCTAGACAAATTTAAAATATTTATTAAATATTATTTTGCTGCTTATTTAAAAAAATGCTTTATAAATTATACAATAATAACTTTAAAAATAAATAAAAATTTGTCTAAAAATCGAATTAATAAATTATAATAATATTTTGTAAATAAAGGCGGGAATTTTAAAATGTCATTTTTTAAAAAAATAAAAGAAAAAATATTTGGCAAAAAAGAAGAAAAAGATAGCAAGATAAAAAACGATAATGTTGACAAATATGTAGCAGGGTTAACAAAATCTAGCCTTTCTTTTTCTAAACAAATGATCGAATTAAATAAAAGATTTAACAAAGTTGATGAGGAATATTTTGAAGAATTAGAAGAAATATTAATTATGTCTGATATCTCACCAGATTTTGTCCAAATTATAATTTCTGAATTAAAAAGAGAAGTGAGAAATCAAAACCTAACTAATAGTGAATTAATTCCCGAGCTAATTGTTGATAAAATGTACACAATTTATGCTAATCGCTCTTTGATAAATACAAATTTAAACATCAAAGATGATCAGATCAATGTTATTTTAGTTGTTGGTGTCAATGGTTCTGGTAAGACTACCTCGATTTCCAAAATTGCTCACAAACTGATTCAAGAAGGTAAAAAAACTCTTATTGTTGCCGCTGATACTTTCCGAGCTGCCGCTGTCGAACAATTAGAAATATGGGCAAATAGAGTAGGTGCAGATATCCTAAAACCCTATGAAAATGAACAAGATCCAGGATCTGTTGTTTATCGCGGAGTTCAAAAAGGTATAGATGAAAAATTTGATGTTGTTATCATTGATACTGCTGGAAGACTTCAAAATAAAATCAATTTAATGAATGAGCTCAAAAAAATCAACAAAATAATTTCAGAAAAAATTCCAGGAGCACCTCATGAATCACTTCTAGTTATTGATGCAACTACTGGACAAAATGGAGTTTCACAAGCTAAACATTTTTCTGATGTAACACAAATTAGTGGAATTGTTCTTACCAAAATGGATGGCACAAGCAAAGGTGGTATTGTATTTTCAATTAAAGATCAATTAGATATTGATGTTAAATTGGTAGGTCTTGGTGAAAAAATAGATGATTTGCAGCCTTTTGACTTAGATAGTTTTATTTACGGAATGACTAAAGACTTGAGTAGAAAATATGAACAATAAAATTGAAGATAAAGATAAATTTGATAATCTTTATAATAAATTTAGTTTTTTGTTAACACAAAACCAGAAGCAAATATTTCACCTTTATTATAAAGAAAATCTAAGTCTATCAGAGATTGCCAAAATTTTAGCTACAACTCGTGCATCTGTTTTTGATTCGTTAAAAAAAGCGAAACAAAAAATGTTGAAAATTGAACAAAAAATGCTTCAAGAGAAAGGAAAAAATGGCCAAAATTAGTTTTTTTGCCCTTGGTGGTCAAGATGAAAATGGAAAAAATTGCTATGTTTTAGAAATTGATAATAATATTTTTGTAATTAATTCAGGAGTTAAAATCCCATTAAATAGTGGTATAGGAATCGACACTATTATCCCTGATTTTAGCTACATTGAAAAAAATGCTCATAAAGTCAAAGGTGTCTTCATTACTGACTCAAAAAATGAATCATTTTCAGCATTACCTTGGCTTGTTATGAAAGTCAAAAAATTACCAATTTATTGTTCTTCATTTACCAAAGCACTCATTCTTGATCGAATGAGCAAATATGGTATTAATACAAACGATTTTGAGATTAAAAATATTGCAAAACCTATTGAAATTAGTCCACAAATCAAAGTAAAAGCAATTCCAGTTGCTGGATCAATGCCAGGAATTTATGGTTTTAATTTTGAAACTGAAGATGGTGTTATTTTATTTTTAACTAATTTTATCATTGGTAATTTAGGCATTTATGGTAATACTAATTTAGATTTAATTAAAAAATATATTAGTCATCCCAAAGGTATTTTAGCACTCATTGCCGATTCCGGGCGTGCTAATTTTCCAGGAAAGACCATTGATAAAATTTTTACCAAAAGTTTTTTAGAAAAAACATTTTTAAATGCTAGCAATAAAAGCCGAATTATTGTGGGAGTATATGACGAGGAAATGCTCTCAATTCAGGAAATTATTGATTTAGCTACAAAATTTAATCGTAAAATTACTGCATATGGTAGAAAATATGACCAACTTTATGACATGATTGTCAAACTCAATGATAAAACTCAGACAAAATTCCTAGCAAAACCTATCTTTTTTGACTTTAAACAAGCCAATAAAGAACAAAACAGTGTGATATTAATTACTTCGACTCCAGAGCGTATTTACCAAAGATTTATCCGTATTTTAGAAAAAGAAGACGTTTTTTTAAGATTTAAAAAAAGCGATCATGTTATAATGTTAGCGCCACCTATAAACGGCATTGAGCAAACCCATGCTAAAGTGTTAGATGAAATTGCTAAGGTAACTTCAAATTTAGTTGATATAAGCGAGTCTGACTTTCGAGTTGCAAGGCCTTCAAGAGATGATCTGGCTGAATTAATTGCTAAGTTAGAGCCTAAGTATTTTATTCCAATTCAAGGTTTATATCGTTATTTGGTAGTCGCTGGTAATATAGCACACAAGGCTAAAATTAAAAAATCAAATATTGTAATATTACAAAACCGCAGAGCCGTAAATTTTATAGATGGTAACTTATTTTCGCAAAAAAAAGTTATTAAATGTGAAAGCGAAGTCTTTGTCGATGGTTTTGGCGTTGGCGATATTTCCTTTGAAGTTTTACGCGAGCGCGAACTCCTATCACGTGATGGTGTTCTCATAATTTCAATGCTTTATGATTATAGTTCTAAAAAAATCCTTTCAAAACCAACAATTACTGAATATGGGATACTATCAAGAGAAAACAAAGAAGAGATAAATCAAATAATTGATGATATTATTGTTGATAACTTTGCGAGTTTAACTAAAATAAGTGATAAAATAATTCGTGAACTTCAAGAAAAAATTCAAAAGTCAATCAAGCGGAAAATTTTTCGACTTTATGACAAAGAGCCAATGGTGGTTCTTGTAGTTCAAAATACACATGGGTAATTATTTGCAATATGAAAAAACTTAAATGAATAGATGCGCAAAAAGAAATTGAAACTGGTGTAGTTTATCTTGAATTTTCAGTAGACTGATGTGGCGATTGCAAAATGCAAAAATTTGTTAATGACCAAATTACAGAACACTATGCTGACAATGAGAAAATCAAATTAATTCAAGTTGATGCAGAAGAAGCTGAATTATTTAGAAAAAAAGGAACAAGATTTGAAGTCTTATTTGTCCCAACACACATTGTTATGAAAGATGGTGAAATTCTTTTCAAAAGATTTGATTATACACCAAAAGAAATACTAGTTGAACAAATAGACAAAGCACTAGCATTATAATATTTATTTTTGCGAAAAACACGAATATTTTTATAACTATTCGTGTTTTTTAATTTAATAATTAAAAAAATAGTTCTAAAAATATCTAAACTTTGCTAAAATATTACTTACATAATTTTAGATATTTTTATATGCTTGTTTTGCTTTATTTATAAATAAGGAGTTGTTTTGTCTAATGCATATAGCAATTTTTACTGAGCATTTTTTACCAAAAATAGGTGGAACTGAAATAGCCATTGTCAATCTAGCAAAGGCAATGATAAGATTGGGTCACAAAGTTAGTGTTTTTGTATCTAAAGGTTTAACACTTAAACATTACGAATTTGTTGACAAAGATGGTGATATTCAAATTGAGAAAAGATTTGTCAAATTAGCAAGCTTTTTATACACAAAGCGATTTCTTAAATATTGTCAAGATATAAAAGTTGATTTAATTCATTGTCATTCAATTGTTTTGTTAACATTTGTCTTAAAAACAATCAAAATTGCTAAAATTATTAAAGTTAGACACATTTTAACCTTACACACAGATTTGATAACAAATCTATTAATTTATACAAAATCACGACTAGTATTAAAAATTTATAATAAAATTTTGAGCAAGATTTTTGCAAAAACAGACATTGTTAGTCAGGTCTCATCAACTCCACTGAAATCTTTTAATAAATACGGTGTAAAGACTAGCAATAATTTTGTTATTGTCCGCAATGGAGTAAATTTTCATAAGATTAGCCAATCAGAAAAAGAAAAATTACAAGAGTATTTTTATAATAAATTCCCACATTTTCGTGGTAAAAAAATAATATCGATGGTTGCAAGAGCTTCAAAAGTTAAAAATACTAATTTTGCACTTAGAAGTTTGGCAAAACTAAAAAATGTTTATCCTAATTTTGTCTTCATATTTGCAGGTGGTGGATCATATTTAAAAGTGATCAAACGTCAAGCTAGCCGCTTAGGTTTAAATTCACATGTGTTTTTTCCAGGTAGTCTTAAAAAAGAAGAATTATTTGAATTATTTAGTGTGACAAATATTCATTTTTTCCCTTCATTTTTCGATACTGATGGATTAGTAGTTAACGAAGCTGCCGCTTTTAATATCCCATCAGTTGTCATTGAGAACACAGGTGCTTCCGAGCGATTTGTTAATAATGAAAGTGCTTTTATTATAAAAGATAGTACTCAAGCAGCATCAGACAAAATTCTTGAAATCATAGATGATAGCCACTTGTTAAATGCAGTTGGCAAAAAAGCTTATAGTTGCTATCAAAGTTGAGATGAAATTGCACAGCAATACATTTTATTAGCTACAAAAATGTAGAATAATTTATAGTTGCTAATTTTTCAAATAATTTTTGGTTTAAAATTATTTGAAAAATTGGTAATGCAAGATAATAAAAAAGGACAGAAAATATGATAGATACATCTAAAAATAAACAAATTCTTGTAAAAAATATCAATAATTGAAAGATCAAATTATTAGATCTTACACTTAAAAATAAAGCTATTAATTTCAAAATTACTAGCTCTAGCAAAATTCCTAGCAATTTAAAAATTATTTACCCAACATTAGATGATTTAATTAAAGAAATTGCCGCTGATAATCTCAAAGAAATTTATAGTTTTGAAAATTACGAGATGGTATTTGAAGAGGCTAGCTCTAAATTAAAAATATCTAATAAAAACATCGACTGAAATGAAGAAAGTGAAAAAGAAATTCGCACTCGTTTTATCTTGCCTAAAAATTTTCACACCTATACAATGGATGATGTTTTAAAATTTAATGCTTTAAAAACTAAGAAAATATACACTGAATATGGAAGAACTAACAAAAGTAATTTATTTGGTGAAATCATTAATAGCATCCACAAAACAAATAAATCTTACAAAGATTCTTATTCAATTTCCATTTTGTATCTTTCATTTGGTATTCTAAAATGATACGAAAATAGTAATTCTGACCTTTTTTATTATGCACCTTTGCTTTTTTTACCTGTTGATTTGCAAGTGCAAAAAAATCAATGATCACTTGTTATTAAAAAAGAAAATACCTTCGAAGTCAATGAATCATTAGTGCAAAAATTGAAGATGGAATACAATATTGATTTAGACTATAATAGCACAAGAGCTGACTTGTTAAATAGTTATAAAGAATACTGTCAATCTATTTTAAAACAAGCTGATGACAAACGTTGAGAAATTATTGATGATATTTACTTGACAACATATGACTTTAGTAAAATCCACATTTATAAAGACATTGAAGAAAATATTGAAAGCATTATAGATAGTAATTTTTTTCAAAAAATAGTAGGTAATGCTGAAGCTTTAGATACCAATATTACTACCGTTAATTATGAAAATATTAATGATAATATGAATGTTGAACAACAATTTAAAGTTTTAGATGCTGACCATTCACAAGAAATTGCCATTCAAAATGCAATAGCAGGCAAGAGTTTTGTCCTTCAAGGACCTCCAGGAACAGGAAAGTCACAAACAATTACCAACATGATTACCGAAATCATGGCAAGAGGTAAAAAAATTTTATTTGTTGCTGAAAAAAATGCTGCTCTTCAAGTTGTTTATAATAACTTAAAAAAAATTGGCATACATAAATATGCTATTCCAATTCATGATTCCAATTTAAATAAAAAAGATATTTTGACTGAAATAGTTAATTCTGCTGAAAATTCACGTTCACTAGAATTAAATCATGATAAAATAAAAATTTTTACTGAAAATTATGAAAAAAGTCGCAAAACTTTAGATGAATACGGTGAGGTATTATTGTCAAAAACAGGGCCTGAATCTGATACGATTTTTGATTATATTACTAAATATCTTAGCGTCTCTGATAGTATTGATCTTAATTTTTTCCTACCTAATATTCTCAATATCGACTATAAAACCTTTGATAATATTTTAAATTCTATTGATGCATTTTATGATAGATACCGAAATATTCGCTTTGATTTTTACAATCACAAATGGTATGGGATGTTGGATACCAAAATTAATTTTGAACAAAAAAGCAAACTTTTTGATAGCATTTATTACTTGATTTATGAAAGTAATAATATTAAAAAACAAGTTATCTCACTTAATTTGCAAACAGATGAGAAATTAATTGAAGACAAATTTACAATCTCTGCTATCAATATTGATTGATTAATTAATTTCCATACTTACTTTGATTTTGATAGTCAACTTCAAATAAATTATAGTTTTTTAGAACAAACATCTAACGATATTGCACATATTTTAGCTTTATGACAACAACGAGAAGTTTTGATTCAAGAGCTTCTTAAAACTTGAAAATCATATACGTTTTTAAACACTTTAGGTGCTAAAAATAGTTATGAATATCTTATAAAAACAATTTCTAATCCTTTTAAAAATATTTTTTCAATGTGGCGACAATTGAAAAAATTAGTAAAAGAAAACATCATAAGTCAACAAGAATTAAACAAACTAGATTTACAATTTGAGTTTTCAAAATTAGCAAAAGTAGAAACTTTAACTCAGGAAATCAACACTATTTATTCCAATTTTGCTTTCAAAATTGACATAAGTGATGCTAAATTAATTAGTAAAAGTTTGGACAAATTCAAAAGAAGTTTGGAAATTTTAGAAGAGTCAAAAATTGACAATACCCTCTTTAAATTGCTTGCAATTAAAAGTCAAAAAAAATTAATTACTCAAATTTTTTCTGCTTTTAAATCACAACTTGATTATCTTATGAATCATTTTGATAAAAATGCTTTCA
The DNA here is from genome assembly GCF_000026765.1 of Mesomycoplasma conjunctivae. Classification (NCBI taxonomy): domain Bacteria; kingdom Bacillati; phylum Mycoplasmatota; order Mycoplasmoidales; family Metamycoplasmataceae; genus Mesomycoplasma; species Mesomycoplasma conjunctivae. The sequence goes on from NC_012806.1 coordinate 246,266, forward strand.
ACTTTTTAAATATTTCACACAAATCCTTTGTTGATAAGCTTTCTTCACTTTTAGATAATAAGGAATCACTTGATGATTATCTTAGTTTTAATTTCTATAAACAACAGCTAATTGATTTAGGGCTGCAACCATTTCTTGAACAAATTTTTCATCACAATATTAGACATGATATGAAAAATATTTTTCTAAAATACTTTTATAAAAGATTGTTAGAAAATGTCATTGATAGTCATTTTAATAATAAAGATTCTGTGTTTATGAACAATAATTTAGAACTTTTTAAAGAAAAAGATAAACAACTTTTCAATTTGTCAAAAGATAAAATTATTATGTCGCTTGATGAATTAATTAATAAAAGTCTTGTTTTTAAAGATAGCAATCGACCATATAATATTCTTAAAAAAGAAGTAGCCAAAAAACAAATAAGACTTCCATTTAAGAAAATTTTTGAAGAATCACTAGAATTTATTTTAAATGTCAAGCCTTGTCTACTTTTATCACCTTTGATGGTTAGTCAACTGTTTAAAGATATTGACTTTAAATTTGATGTAGTTATTTTTGATGAGGCTTCTCAGATTCGTCCAGAAACTGCAATTAGTTCACTATTTCGAGCTAAACAAGTTATCATTGTTGGTGATAAAGAGCAAATGCCACCTTCAAATTTCTTCCAAACTGTCTCACTCGATGAAGAATATAGCGAAGCTAATGATGAAATTGACAATTTATCAGCGGGTTATGACTCACTTTTAAGCTTGGCTGATGGTAATTTAGAATCTATTAAACTCAAGTGACACTACCGTTCTGAATTTGAAGATTTAATTGAGACATCTAACAAATTTGTTTATAAGGATTTAATAACTTTTCCAAACTCAAGACTACCCCAACAATACGAGGCATTAAACTTTTTTTATGCACAAAGTGGTACCCAAGAGTTCCCAAGTGAAGATGATGCAATTGCACAAGCACTTGAGATTTTAAAAGATTTTTTAGAATCAAATCATCAAAATTACTCAGTTGGTATTGTTGTTTTTAACTATCCAATGGTTGTAAAAGTGGAAAATGAAATTGAACAATTTAAATATAATAACCCGCAATTAAAACACTTTTTTAGTGAAGAATTAAGAGAGCCTTTCTTTGTTAAAAATATTGAAACAGTTCAAGGTGATGAAAGAGATTATATTATTTTTATTATCAGCGCAAAACGAACAAGCGCTGGTAATGTTAATCTCAATTTTGGAGCAATTAATAGATCAGATTCTGGTTACAAACGACTCAATGTTGGTATTACTCGTGCGAAAAAAGGATTAATGGTTGTCTCTAATTTTAAAACTCATGAAGTTGATTGAGCACAAAGTGAGAAAAAAGGTATTAAATTGTTGGAAAAATTCATGAAAAATGCTGAATTTTCAAGACAAAATATCAATAATAATGTTATAGAAAATCATGAATTTGAATCATCACTTCAGCAAGATATTTATAATAAATTGCAAAATCAAGGTCTAATTGTTAAACCAAAAGTGGGTAACTCCGATTTTGCTATCGATTTAGCAATTGTTGATCCTCAAGATCCAAACAAATTTTTATTAGCAATTGAGTGCGATGGAACTAGTTATAAAAATTCAAAAACATCTCGTGATCGTGATCGCCTAAGACAACAAATTCTTGAACAAAGAGGTTGAAATGTGCAACGAATTTGATCAATTGATTGATTTAAAAATCAATCCAAACAAGTTGATATGATTTTGGATAAATTAGAATCTCTTAGAGTTCAAATTGAATCGCGACAAACTAGTGCTACCCAAGAGAGCATAACTAATGCGAGCAAAGTAGATAATTTTACACTTGAGAGCAAAGAAGTTACCAACATTTTCCCTTTATATCCTGATCTTTCAAAATTGAAAGAGGAATTTTTTGCCGATTTTAAACAAGGCAATATCGAAGAACAAAAAGCAATTATAGCCAAAGTCTTAGATAAAACCGGTGCAATTCCTTTTGGTGAATTTTGTGGTTTTCTCAAAAGCTGATTTTATGAGTCTCGGGTGACTAATTTTATCAAAGAATCTGCTTACAAACTAATAGAGTCGCATGCCAAAATTATTGATAATTTTGTAGTTCCAAATAACTGTAATTTTCAATTCCGTGAAAGTGATTCTTTGGCTAACAAAAGATCAATTATGGACATTTATGACGAAGAAATCAAGCATTTTCTTTTAACAGTGCTCAGTTTTAGTAAGGTAGGTATTAGTGCTATTGATCTAACTAGAAGTTTAGCTAATCGTATTTTTAGCTCATCAGTTCATAATAATCATATTAATAAAGTAATTACTGTGCTCAGCCAATTAGAATCTGAGTCTAAAGTAATTAAAACTATTGATGATAAATATATGATTAAAGAGTCTTAGTAGTTGAAAAATAATTAATAAAAAAATATGCAATTTAAATTTGTTGCATATTTTTTTGTACAAAAATGAACAACTTTTTGCATTTGCTTCTTATAAAATAATTTTTTATAGTATAATAAAAATTAAATAATTTTTTTATCAAAGGAGTGAAAATATGGCATTACCATTACTACAAATTGCACTTGATAATTTAACTATTGAAGAGGCAATTAAAAGTGCAAAAAAAGCACAAAAATATATTGATGTAATCGAAGTTGGTACTATTTTATTAGCTTCTGAGGGCAAAAAAGCAATTACAGAGTTAAAAAAAGCTTTTCCTGATAAAATCATCGTTGCCGATGGAAAAATTGCAGATGCTGGCAAAATTTTTGGCAAAATGTTTTTTGATGAAGGTGCCGATTTTACTACTGCTATTTGTGCCTGTGAAGTTCCAACTATTAAAGATTTAGTCGAGCTTGCTAGTAGCTATAAAACTAAACGTTGCAAAGAAATTCAAGTAGAAATGACATCTAATTTTACTTGAGAACAAGTGGATGATTGATATGATGCTGGGGCAACCCAAGTTGTTTGACATAGAGCTCGCGACGCGCAAGCAAGTGGAGTAAAATGATCACAAAAAGATATTGACATTGTTGCAAAATTAGCTCAAAAAGGATTTAAAGTGACTGTGACTGGTGGAGTCGAAGTTGCTGATATTAAACTATTTAAAGACATTCCTATCTATATTTTTATAGCTGGAAGATCAATTCGTGATGCCAAAGACCCAGAATTAGCAGCAAAGGAATTCAAAGATGAGTTTAAAAAGTATTGAAAATAAACACTTTTTAGGCATTTACGAAAAAGCTATTGATAAAAAGTTTGACCTCATTGAAAAAATTGCAATTGCTAAGTCTGCCGGCTTTGATTTTCTAGAATTAAGCATTGATGAATCAGAAGAATTTGCTGCCCGTCTCAAATGAAGTGCACAAGAAATTAAAAAAATTCGTCTTGCTTTGATTGAAAAAGACTTTTATTTTAATTCAATGTGCTTATCTTTGCATCGTAAGTATCCTTTTGGATCTCAGAATCCCCAAGTGCGCAAAAAGGCTTTAAGTATTTTAGAAAAGGCAATGATTTTGGCCAAACAACTAGGAATTCGTACAATTCAGTTAGCAGCTTATGACATTTATTATGAACAAGAGCATTTAAAATCTGAAGACTATTTCATTCAAACTATGAAACAGGCTGCCAAGCTAGCTCAAAAATATTCTATTCAAATTGCTTTTGAAACTATGGATACTAAGTTTGCTGGCACCATCAGCAGATGTTTATATTTAATAAATAAAATCGGTGGTGGAGTCTTGATTTATCCAGATTTGGGTAATCTCAATCGTTTTGCTGATGATATCGAAAATGAAATTCGGCTTGCTAAAGATAAAATTGTTGGCTTTCATTTTAAAGATACCTTGCCAAATACCTTTAAAAATGTAGACTTTGGTCAAGGTGATGTTGATTTTCTAAGAAGTTTAAAAGCAATTGTCAAAGAAAAAATTAGTGCACCATTTTTAATTGAAATGTGATACAAAGATGCCGATTTTAAACAAGAATTAGCTCGTGAAGAAAATAGACAAATCCAAATTGATAATCTTGTCAAAGCACGTAAATTTTTTCTAGATAAATTAGTTGAGGCATATAATGAAGAAAAATAAAGCTTTTTTAATCGATCCTGTTGAGCTCAAGCAACTCCAACAACATGTCTATGATGCCAATATGCTACTCTACAATTATAAATTAGCTATTCATACTTGAGGAAATGTCTCTGCAATTAGCAAAGATCGCAAATATATGGTAATTAAGCCAAGTGGAGTTTCTTATCAAGCTATGCAACCAACAGATATGGTCGCAGTTGATTTGGATAATAATGTCATCGGTGGTAGTCTCAATCCTTCTAGTGATACACCAACGCATACACTTTTGTACAAACAAGATTCAAGAATTCAAGCGATTGTGCACACTCATTCACCTTTTGCAGTTGCTTGAGCACAAGCGGGTAGTGATATTCCAGCTTTAGGTACTACCCATGCAGACAATTTTTATGGTGCAGTGCCTTGTGCCCGCGAATTAAGTGAGCAAGAAATCAATGGTGATTATGAGCACAACACAGGACTAGTAATTATTGAACATTTTCAAAAAAATAACATCGATTTTATAGCAACTCCGGCAACACTTGTCAAAGAACGCGGGCCTTTTTGCTGATCAGCAAAAAGTGCAACTGATGCTGTTAATTTGGCACTCACACTTGAAGAAGTTGCAAAAATGGCACTTTATACTAAATTAATTAACCCTTTGCAAAAGCAAGCAAATATTTTCTTGCAAAATAAACATTATAACCGTAAGCATGGGAAAAACGCTTATTATGGACAAAAAAAATAATTTATCAACTAAAATTAATAATTTAGTTTTTGATTTAGATGGTACCTTACTAAATTCGCAAAAAGAAATTTTACCATCAAGTATTAAAGTATTGAAAAGGTTGCAAAAAGAAGGAAAAAAACTCATTTTTTGCACAGGTCGACCTTGATATTTTGTTGTAAAATATACAAAATTAATTGCCCCAGATTTGCCAATTATTTCGTGTAATGGCTCACTTGTTTATGATTGAAAAAATCACAAAACTATTTATTCATTAGCTTTTGAAAAAGCAACTGTCTATAAAATTATAGACATTTTGATTAAAAATGAAATTGTTTTTTTAATTTATACAACTAAAAAAATGATTGCTATTGGTAATTTAAAAAATCATATCAACTGGTTTGAATATCTCAAAAGAGAAAATGCTAAAATTGAAGAAGATCAATATAAATTTGACATTGATTTTTATGATTTTCAAGATTTTGAAAAAAAATATATTCAAGACGATGTTGTTGTTAAATTTCTATTAATTCAAGCAGATAGCAAAGCTGAAAATGTAGCAAAAGCTACCAAACTATTAGAAGCTGAAGAAGATATTTATTTTGTCAAATCACAAGACAAAGTCATTGACATTATGACTCAAGGTTCTAATAAAGGTAAAGGATTGGAATTTTTAGCTCAAGAATATGGACTTGATTTAGAAAAAACAATTGTTTTTGGTGATGCAAGCAATGATTTGCCAATGTTTGCTGTTGCAAAATATAGTGTCGCTATGGGTCAAGCAAAACCTGAGATAAAAAGTGCGGCAAATTTTACAACTCAGACTAATAATGATGACGGGATTGCTTATTTTTTTGATAATGAATGATTTAATTAGTTATATTACTAAAATTAGTAAGATACGCATCAATCACCACAATAATGGTTTTTGGCTAGTGCCATCAGTTCGTAATTATTTTTCCTTTCGCCTAACAGCTTTTGTTATTAAAAAAACTGATACTCTTGAAGAAATGATTTTGCGTAATAATTGAGTTTCCAAAGAAGTTATTTTTAATTTCAATGGTGATAACAACTTTGTAAAATTTAATCTAGCTTTAAAATTAAGAGAAATTAATTTTCGCCTTGATGCACAACAGATCAAAAAACTTAGTGATAAATCAACTTTATCTTTTTTTCCTATCGACAATTGTGAAATTATTTTAGATAAAAAAGGCCTACAATTAATATATGATGGTATAATACCTTTTTTTAGTAAAAAATATTATCATAAATTACTAGAACAGCAACAAAGGCAACAAAAACAAAAAAATATTAGTTTTCTTTGGCGAAGTTTTGGTTTTAAGGAGGTTAAAAAACATGAAGTTAAAAAATAAAATGATTTTATTATCTTCGCTATCTATGATTCCTGCACTTGCAATCAGTTGTGGTGTTGCAACAGTATCTGGATCAGAACTAAATCCTGTTAGCAATGAGAAGCAAATTTTACAAAAAATCTTAGAAGTTCCTTTGCCTTTTGAAAAGCAAGATTATTCGCCTTATTTTTATAATAAATTATTTATTAATTTCTTAAATACACCAGAAAATAGAGCTTTTGTAAGAGAAAATATTATCAAAATTCTTGAAACTCAAGAAGATAAATCACAACTTTCACCTGAAAATTTTAACCGTCTCGGTGATGAAATAATCAAATCAGATATTTTTCAAAAGTTTCTCACTGATGAAGGAAATTATGAAGGTATTTCGACCTTAAGTGCAAGCAAATTCCTTGAAAAATGAAGAGAATATCAAACTAAAAATAATGGCGAAGAAAAATTAACTTGATTTTTTAAATATGGATTTGGCTTCTTTGCAAAAGAATTTCCTGATTTAAGTCCTGAAAATATTATCGATAGATTAGTTCATGTTTATGCAAGAGCTGAGTATGATCGGCTTGCTGATAAAAATGTTGAAGAAGTTCCAGTTAGTGCTCTAGGAATTAGCAATTTATTTAACCAATATTTTCAAGTACATTCTCCTTTAGAGTCAACATTGTGATTTAATTGAAATTTTGAGCCCTTAGAAAAAATAAGTAATGATTTTAAGCAACAATACCCTGGAAGTGCGTTTTTGCCCCCCCTAGTTGATGATGATTTTCAAACTAAATATGATTTGATTCAAAAATTAAATCAATATAAACAAATTACAACAAAAAAAATTCTTTCACCTGATGAATCTAAATTAAATATTCCTGCTCCTTTTGAACGTCTAGCTGGTCAAAAATCTCAAAATGAAAGTGCTCAAAATGAAGAGTATAAGCCTCAATTTGTTAATCAGAAAACAACTTTTAAAGTTCAACCACGTGCTTTTTTTATTCAAGATGAGCAAACTTTTGCTGATGAGAAAACTAACAGCTTAAAAAATGTAATTTATAAATTATTTTGAGTTATAGATGAAGAAAATGGACAAAATTATGATAATTTTGAAAACATTCGCCCACCGCAAGATGTAAATGATCCTGATAATAAAAGGGGTAATTTTTCCACCGGTGGTCTTTATTCTAAAACTTTAGAAGATTTAGAAAAAATTGAGAAAGCACAAACAGGTGAGAAGAAAATTTTTAGTGTTTCACGTAGAATTGAAATTAAAGGGTTTTTAAAAGAAGAAAATAAAATTTTAAAAGCTCAAAATTACAAATTTAATGTAGATTCATTAGCAAATTCGCAATTAAAAAATGATTTAGCACAAAATTTTTCTAACCCTAATTTAATTGAAGCACAAAATAAAATTAGTGTTCCAGTGGACAAGATTAAAAATTTAAATCCTAAATATCAACCTGAATAAAAGCTGAGGTAAAAAAATGATTAAAATAAAAATTCCCGATGTTCAAGGTGGGGTACTAAATACTGAATTTGGTAATGGTAATTTAGGAAAAAAATATCGCAATTCAGTTAGTTTTCCAATTAAATGATCAAAAGTTAAAGGTGCACGTTCTTATTGTGTAACGTTGATTGATTATGAAGCAAGTGGTGCTATGGGTGTTGTTTTTGTGCACTGAATTGCTGCTAATATTAAAAAAAATAAGCTCAAATGAGATGATTCATTTAATCAAAAAGCCCAGATTGCTCAGTTTGAAAATAGTGTTACTGATAAAGCAAGTATGTATCTTTTAGAAGCTTTTTACCAAGAACATCCAAATGGTGTTTATTATGGACCCTTTCCTCCTGATACTGATCACAATTATCGTTTGGAAGTCTATGCGTTAGATGTTGATGATATTTTTCATGGGCAACCTCACAATGGTAATGGTTTATTTTATGATGATTTTTTAGAGCTCATCAAAAATAATGTCATTGATTATGGAATCACTAGTTTTTTGTATCGTAGTCGGACAGAGTTTAAAAATCAACAACTTATTGAAAAAAATTTAACTCCTCAGCAATTAAGTGCGCCTTTGAGTCAAGATATTGAATTTTTTAAATCATTTGATCAGATTAATTTTTCTTCGCATGCACTTAGTGCAAGAGCCAATGATTATCATCTTTTAAATATTGATTTTCTTGGTCGTCAAGGTGCAAGTGGCCTATATAGTGCGCGTAGTTTTGATTTAGAAATCTACTGTGATAATCAACAGGTCGTTGAATATGTTGTCCTTGTTAGTAGTTTTGCTGAAGTAAATTCCTTAGGAGTTGGTTTGATAAATTGAGTCAAAGTAGGTATAGAAAAAAACCAAAATCACTATAAAACACGAATAGAAGCGCAAAAAGATTCTTGAGACAGCGACACTGACGAAATCAAAATCAGTAACTCATTTGATTCCTTAAGTGCGGCAAAAATTGCGCAAATTTCTGGTTTTGAAAACGCAGGTGTTTTTGATTTTGTCAAACAAGGATATGGTATTATTTACTTTCCTTTATTAACAAATGGTCAAGGAAAATATGTTTTAGAAATTTTTGGTATCGACGAAAAAATTGATTGAAAACAATTGCAATCAGAAAAAACTTTAAATGCTGCCGATGTTTTAAGAGCAATTAAAGCAAAAGTTGTTGCTTATAACAAAACTATTTTCAAACTACTTTAATAAAAAAGCTATAAATTTATAGCTAATTAATAAAAAAAGAAGCTTTAGCTTCTTTTTTTATTAATTAAATTAGAAATTATCAAATTTAATTTTGATAGAAGGTCCCATTGATGCTGAAACGGTTAGATTTTTAATGTAGGCACCTTTAACTGTGCTAGGTTTTAATTTTTTGAGCAACTGAATTAAAGTTTGCGCATTTTCTACTAGTTGATTTACTTCCATATAAGTTTTACCAATTAGTGAGTGAACAATTCCAAATTTATCAGCACGGTAGTTAGCTTTACCTTTTTTAATTTCTACAACAGCTTTTTCAGGAGTTGGAGTAACTGTTCCAGTTTTAGGGTTAGGCATTAGACCTTTAGGCCCAAGTTTTTTACCATATTTTCCTAGAAGTGGCATCAATTTTGGTTCAACAATTATAACATCGAAGTTAAAATTATCAATTTTGAGATTTTCTTCCAATTCACCTGGTGTATAAACTAAATCAGCTCCTGCTTCTTTTGCTTTAGTTGCAATTTCTTGTGAATCAGTTGCCACTAAAACACGAACATTTTTCCCTGTCCCATGTGGAAGTAGAATACTTCCTCTTAGTTGTTGATCAGCTTTTCTTGTATCAAGGTTTAATTTGATTGCTAAATCAACTGAACCAGCAAATTTGGTATATGAAGTTTTTTTAACCAAATCCATTGCTTCTTCAATTGTATAAAGACGATCTTTTTCAACTAATTTTCTAGCTTCAACAAGTTTTTTTCCAATTTTTTTCATTATTTATCTCCTTGTTGTTTTAAAAATTCATCAATACCTTCAACTTCAACACCCATTTGTTTTGCTGTTCCATAAATTGTTAGGATAGCTTTGTCAATGCTGTCGGTGTTTAGATCTACTAATTTGTATTCAGCAATTTCTTTTAATTGTTCAAAAGTGATTTTTGCAACCTTGGTGGTTTTACTATTAGATGAACCACTTTCAATTTTAGCAGCTTGCTTAATTTTGTATGAAGCTGGTGAGGTAAATAAACGAAAATCAAAGCTTTTATCTTTGTAGACAGTAATTTCAACAGGAACTGGTTCACTTCCACGATTTTTAGTTTCATCATTGAACTTTTTAGTAAATTCAGGCATTACAATTCCAAGTCCAGCTAGTGCAGGTCCTGGCTTTGCTTGCCCAGCGTTAAATTGCAACTTCGCAACTCTAACTACTTCTTTTTTTGCCATGTCGAGCATCCTTTCATATTAATATTAAATAGAATAAAATCTCTAAGTGGTCAAGCGAATATTTTCTCCCACTAGAGGCATTAAAATAACTTTACAATTATACTATAAAAATAAAAATATCTTTATTTTTTAACACATTTAATAAAAAATGGATTTTAATTTCATTTTTTTGGCATTATTGTATTAAAGCAACTTTGAGAAATTTGCGTATTTTATAGTATAATTTTATAATCAAAAAGGAGTTAATTATGGCTATTAAAAAAATTATTTCTAAACCTGAACTTCACAGTTCGGAAAACTTAAAAATTAAAGGTTGAGTTACCAACATTAGAGGAAATTTAAACATTAAATTTGTTGAAATTAATGATGGATCTTCAATTGTAAATTTACAGTGTGTTCTTAAAAAGGACAAAATTGATTTTGAAAAAATTAGCAATTTATCTCTTGGTAGTGCTATTGAGGTTTCAGGTGTTTTTAAATACACACCAGAGCGCCAACAAAGCGGAGAATTAATTGTTGATAAAATTGATATTTTATCCTTATCAGATGTTAATGAGTTTCCAATTCAAAACAAGGAAACAACTGTTGAATTTTTAAGACAAATTCCGCATATTAGACACAGGACTAAACTTTTTAGAGCAGTTATGCGCTTAAGATCTGCTCTGTTTTTTGAAATTAATTCCTTTTTTGAAAATGAAGGTTTTTTAAATTTTTCTGCCCCAATTTTAACCTCTAATGATGGTGAAGGAGCTGGTGAAACATTTTTAGTAGATGATGAAAAAGGTGGATTTTTTAACAAAAAAACAACCTTGGGAGTTACAGGACAATTGCATGCTGAATCATATGCACTGGGTTTTGGAAAAGTCTATACTTTTGCTCCTACTTTCCGTGCTGAAAAATCTAATACTAAAAAACATGCAGCCGAATTTTGAATGGTTGAACCAGAGGTAGCTTTTTTTAATTTACAAGATATTATTGGCCTAGGCGACAAAATGCTCAAATTTGTTATCAAAAATGTTTTAGAAAAAAACAAAGATGAATTTGATTTTCTTGAAAAATACTTAGGTATCAAAATAAGACAAAGACTTTTGGAATTTTATAAATCACCTGTTAAACAGATAGATTATAAAGATGCAATTGAATTATTACTTAAACACAAAGATCAATTTGAAGTTCAGGATCTCTATTTTGGTGCTGACCTTAAAACTGAGCATGAGCGTTTCTTAGCCGAAAATATTTTTAACGCACCAGTTGCAGTTATTAACTATCCAAAGTCTTTAAAAGCTTTTTATATGCACCAAAACGATGATGGAAAATCAGTTGCTGCTTTTGACTTATTGGTGCCAGGTATTGGAGAATTGATTGGTGGTTCACAAAGAGAAGTTCGTTATGAAAAATTACTAGAGAGAATTCAAGAACTCAATATGAGCCAGGAAGATCTCCAATGATATTTAGATTTAAGAAAATTTGGTAATGCAGGATCCTCAGGTTTTGGTCTTGGTTTTGAAAGACTTGTAATGTATATTACAGGTATTGATAATATCCGTGATGTTATTCCATTCCCAAGAACTAACAAAAATATTTTAATGTAATGAAAAAAAGTGCTGGTTTTTGAATTAGATTTGCTAGCGGGATTATTGATATCAGTGTTCTTTTTTCAAGCTTTATTTTATTATCATGGCTACTTATTGCATCAGATAAAACACTTGTTTACTGAAAGTATTATTTTTGAGGAATAAGTATAATTTTCATTGCCATTGTCTATAAAATTTTTATTCCTTTATTTTGAAACAAAAGTCTTGGTCAATGAATTTGTCGGATAGAAATTTATTTTCCTGATAATAAAAAAAGGTGAGCAAAATTAACAACTTTGCTCAAAAGAGAACTTTTAACAACACTAAATTGAGTGCTAACAGTTATAATAACTCTAATTTTAATATATCCTGGTTTAGTCAATGTGATTGTCAAAAATATTGTTGAACTAAAAACAGCAAAACAGAGCAATCTAAGTGTTTTCGATACAATAGTGATTTCTATCATTAATTTAATAGCAAGAATTAATGGCATAATTTTTATTGTCAATATTTTGTCTATTTTGCATCAAAATAATAAAAATATTTCTGATCGCATCAGTAAAACGCAAATTGTTTGAAAAAATAAATGAATTGCTAAACTAGAAAATCAAAACATAAAAGTAATAAAAGCTAATTGAGCACAAATTAATTGAGAGGATATAAATTAAAATGATATCGAGTAATAGTTTATTAATAAGCTTGAATGAAAAACAAAAAATTGCTGTTTTAAGTGATCACCAATATTTACGAATTGTTGCAGGTGCAGGAACTGGAAAAACTAGTGTTTTAACTAAAAAAATTGCTTATATTGTTATCGAAAAAAAAGCATATCCCAATCAAATTTTAGCACTAACTTTTACTAATAAAGCCGCTATAGAAATGAAGGAAAGGCTTCAAAGTCTCATTGGTGAAAAAGCAAAAGATGTTAACATGTTCACCTTTCACTCATTGTGTAATTTGATTTTAAAATATGAAGGTAAAAATCTTTCCAAGATTAGTCAAATTCCCATCAATGATGGTAATTTTAACATCATTGATGATCGTGATCAAAAAAATATTTTAAGGACTATTTATGATAAACTAGAGATCAGTGCCGATGAAATATCTTATGGAAAAAGTTTAGATTTTATTAGCAAAAACAAAAATAAACAAGTTAGTTTGCAAGATATTGAACAAGAAGACAACGATGATAATTCTAGCAAAAGTAAATTTATAGAAATTTATAAATTGTATCTGCAAGAAACTGCAGAGCTAGGTGTTGTTGACTTTGATGACTTGCAAATATATGTGAAAATCTTGTTTGAAAATAACCAAGAAATTGCTAAAAAATGACAACAAAAAATGAAATATGTCCTTGTCGATGAGTTTCAAGATACCTCTTCAATTCAATATGATATTTTAAAATTTTTTATCAAAAAGGAGACCAAACTAGTTGTCGTTGGTGATCCTGATCAAACAATTTATAGCTGACGAGGTGCCGAGCCTGGTCTTATTTTAAACTTAGAACAAGATTTTCCTGAACTAAAAACAGTGGTTTTAGATTTAAATTATCGCTCTAACCAGTCAATATTAGATGCTGCTAATCAATTAATAGCTAACAATAAAAATAGAATTGAAAAGAATTTGCACTCACATAAAGAATGAAAAGATGAACTAGAAGTCAAATTTTATCATGGTAGTTCTGCTCAAGACGAAGCTGACTGAGTAATTAATCAAATTTGAGAAATTGCTAATAAAGAAAAAAGCAAATTTAGAGAAATTGCTATTTTATATCGTAATCACTCATATATTCGCACTATTGAGGATGCTCTTGTAAAAAAAGGAATTCCTCATGGAACAATTGGTCGGAAAACATTACAGGACCACAAGGAAATTCGCGAAATTATGCATTTTTGAAAAGTAATTGAAAGTGGTGATAATTTTTCTTTTCAACAAATAATCAATGTGCCGCCAAAAAAAATAGGAATTTCTACCTTAACTAAATTAAATGATTTAGCAAAAAGTTACAACTATAATCTCCATGATTTTCTACTTTTTTATTACTCAGGAAATATTAAATTAAAAATTGGCGACAAAATTCCACTAAGCAATGAAAATCAGAAAAAAATATCTACTCTTTTTTCCAATATTAATTGAGCTAAAGGTAAAAAATTAGAAATTGAAAACAAAAATAACCCAAAAATCAAACAATTTTCTTTAATAATGAAATTGTTTTTAAAAGGAATTGGTTATCTTGAACAAGTTAGAGATACTAAAGAAAAAAATGACATTGAAAAACTTTTAGAAGCCTACTACATACAGTTAGATGAGTGACAAAAACATAATCCTAGTAAAAATTTAAGAGATTATATCGATGATATTTCCTTGGATAGTCAGCTAGATTTTCATGCTAATAATTCTGTAAAACTAATGACAATTCACTCATCCAAAGGTCTAGAATTTGATAATGTTTTTGTTGTCGGAATGGTGCAAGGAATATTTCCTTCTATTCAAATTCTTAGGTCAAAAAAGAACACTTTTCAAGAAGAATATGAAGAAGAGCGCCGTTTAGCTTTTGTAGCAATCACAAGAGCTCGAAATAAACTCTTTATTTCAGATGCTAACATAGCAAGACTTCGTCCTGATAGTAATAATCGTGATTTAGGTGAGACTTCTAGGTTTGTTAGAGAAATGAAAATTAAATCACAGCAAATTCAGCAGTTTACTAAGTTTGATATTCAAGGAAAATTAAACTATATCAACGCGAATAATATTGAATACCACCAAGGTGAATTTGTAAAACATATTAAATTTGGTAAGGGACAAATTCTTGAAGTTCAAGATAATTTTTTAGTAATAAAGTTTCTTGATTTAGATGGTAAAAATGCTATCAAAACAATCATGAAACAGCACAAATCTATCGAAAAAATATAACTATTATGCACACTTCTTTCAATCATATTTCCTATCTAGTTCTATTAGCAATTTTCTTACTTTTAGTTATAATAGCAACTGTTTTTATCTTCATTTTTATACATAATTATGATAGAAATAGTTATCAAAATATGATACCAATATTTTATGACAAAGAAAAAAGAAGACTAAAAATTGTTGATCTTGATAGTGCTAAATCAATAAAATTTTTAATTAAAAATAAACATTTTATTGAAGGTTTGTGAATCAAAGAGACTGCTTTTTTAGATATGCTAGAGAAAAGCTCATCTGCCAAATTGGCGATAGTTTTGCAAAATTGGGCTAAAAGTACTATCAAGATAAAATTTAAAAGTCGTCCTTTTTTAAACAACAATTTTGTTGCTATTTTTTCTAAAGAAGAGTTTTCAACTATCATTTTAAAAAAAGAAGAATCAAAGACTTTTATTCAAAAAACCTTTGAAAACAAACTAAAAATTGCTAATCATAGCAATAAATTATATTTTGATGCAAGTAAAATTAATTATCTCTTTGCTTTCTACTTTGCTCATTTTGTTGACTTGAAAACTGTAAGATTATTGTTAAGCAAACTAGACAAATTTATGTGGATCAAATGAAATAACAAAGCATATTCTTTTGAATTTAAAGATAATATACTATCAATTAATTTTATTTTTGATAGTAAAAATCAAGCTCTCAATACAATAGAAAAATATAAAAACAGTTTAAATCAAAACTTTAATTTAAATTGTTTGCACTGAGATGTCAAAGAAGTGGACTCAGATTTTGGTAATATTTGAAACATTATTGTTGATCTTTTAAACAAAGCAAGCAATGATAAAAAAGTTGCCCCTTTTCTTTTTTTAGAAAATTTAGAAATAGAAAATGTTAGCATTATTGAGGATATCTCTAAAAATAAAATTGATATCAATACTTGAGATCACAAACTAGTTAGAAATTGATCGAATGAAAAAATAAGATATAAAGTTTACGATTTTGATTATAATGATACCAAGGTAATTGAACAAATTATAGCTTTTTTTAAAAATAGCAGTCCCGATAAGCATGAAGACAATATTTATAAAATAAATAATGTCATAGCACAAAAACTTATTAATGAAGAAATAAATCTTGAAAAAGTACTTTTTTTGATTACTGATGAGATTAACGCTTTTAATACTCAAGTTTTTAAACAATTAAATCTTTGTCTATATCAACCAATAAATGCCAAGCTTTTTTATAATATCGAAAAAGCTAAACCTCCCTTAATTTTTATAGATAATTTATCTACTAATTTAAATAATATTAATGAAAATATAGCAAGAAAAAATCTTATTCAGTTTTGTATTAGGGAAAAAATTCATGTAGTTTTTCCATTTGATGTTATTGAAAAATTGGAAATCAAGACTAAAAATAATATCTTACTTTTTTGATAAAAAAGAAAAAAATATCTATTTTTTGCTATTTTTTGTTTCTTTGCAACTACTTTTAGCATTTTTTCCTAACTTGTAGTGGAATATATCACAAAATGAAGGAAAAAATATGCAAATTTATAAAATCGGAAAAATTGTATCAAAAAACAAAAATTATTTAATTTTAGAACAAGCTGGTAATGGCTACTTAATTTATACTCCAAATATAGAACGCTTTAATCGTGATGAAAAACGCAAAATTTATGTCTATGAGTTTGAAAATGATTATTCAAAAATTACTTATGGATTTGACAATTTTAAAGAAAGAATTTTGTTTGAAGACTTAATTTCCATTCAAGGAATCGGTCCAAAAACAGCAATGATTGCTTTAAATATAGGTTGGCAAAAAATAATTGATTACATAGCAGCTGGAGATTGAAAATCACTTAGCAAAATTCAATATATTAGCGATCGTAATGCAAAACAAATTATTTTTGAGTTTCAAAAGAAATATACCAAGTTGATCGAGTCTGCCAAAAATCAAACAACTACTCAGGAGAACAATACAAAACAAGCTGATGAAGTTATTGATGAACATTTGATGCAAAAAACACTTCTGGAACAAAAAACAGCTATTGAACTAGAAGATACGCTCAAAATTCTTGGTTTTCAAAAAAGACAAATCAATTATGCTCTTGCCAATGTTGAACCAACTGAAAGTTTTGAACATTTAATTGAAGAAGCGATTAAGTTAATTTCAAATGCAAGAGAATTTAGAAATTAGACCAACTTCTTTTGAAGGTTTCATAGGTCAGAAAAAAATTGTTCAAACTTTAAAAGTTTTAATAGAATCTAGTCAAAAAAGAAAGAAAACACTTGATCATGTCTTGTTTCATGGACCACCAGGAACTGGGAAAACTACACTTGCCAATATTATAGCTTCAATGGTTAATACAAAAATTAAGTATGTCCAAGGTCCTTTATTAGAGAAAAAAGCTGATGTTTTGGCGATGCTTGCTAATATTACAAAAGATAGCGTAATTTTTATTGATGAAATTCATGGTATTAATAAAAATATTGAAGAACTTCTTTATTCAGCAATGGAAGAATTTGTTATAGATTTACAAATTGGTGTAGACGGAGAAAACAAGATTATGCGCATGAAATTACCAAATTTTACTTTAATTGGTGCTTCTACTAAACTATCTCAAATTTCAACACCACTACAAAATCGTTTTGGTTTTATTGCAAAAATCACTGAATATAGTAATGAGGATATGAGACAAATTATTTATAATTCAGCTAAAAAATTACATATTAATTTAGGTGCAAGTGAAATTGATTATATTGTTAATTTTACAAATAAAACTCCAAGAATTGCAAATAATTTGCTAAAAAGAATACGCGATTTTGCCTTGGTTCAAAATATTGAAAAAATAGATATTAATATCATTAACAAAACTTTTGACAGCATCGGTGTTTATAAAAATGGATTAAGCGAAACATCAGTTGAATATTTAAAAATTTTACACTATATTTTTAAAGACAAATCGGTTGCTTTAGATGTACTAGTTGGGATTCTCAAAGAATCCAGACAAACTATTATTCATATTATAGAACCACTTTTAGTTGAAAAATTTTATATTGAAAAAACAATTAGAGGTCGTCGAATAACACAACAAGGAGTCTGGTATTTAGAAAGCTTAACAGATAATAATGTCAAATAAAAAACATCTTTTAAAAAAGATGTTTTTTATTTGATTTTAAAATTTTAGTTAATATCCTTATTATATTTATAGTTACTTATTTGACTATAGACATGTTTGTTATCTAAGTATTTTAGGTAACGTGCTTTTGATTTAACAGTTCATAAGTTTAGTGGTAAACCAAAAGCTTCAATCATTTCTGGTTCTTCATCATATAAATCAACTCAAGGATTGAGGTATTTACAAATTTGTTTAATTTGCTTTTCACTTACACTTGTTAGTTGAGTTTTAGTTCAAAATAGAAATCCAAGACGATATTTAGAATTTAATTTAAACATACGCTCAAGTGTAGAAAAATTAAAAGATGAAAAAATTATTTTGCTAAAAAAGTCTTTTCCATATCTGATTGATAAATCATCAATAATTCTTTCAATTCCAATATATTCAGTTTGATCAGTTTTAATTTCGACATTAATTAATTCAAACTTATCTAGGTAAAGGTCTAAAAATTCTTCAAGTGTTAAAATTCTTTGCTTGCGTGTCTCGAGTTGAAAATGTAAACTATGATCATCATTATATAATTCAGATAAAGTACTATTTGCAATTATTTTATCAACACCTGCTGTTCTTTTAGTGTCTTCATCATGAATGACAACCAATCTATTGTCTTTGGTTAAGTGAACATCTAGCTCGATTCCGTCGAAATTAAATTCATATGCTAAATCAAAAGCTAGTTTTGTGTTTTCAGGTGCAATTCCTGAATAACCTCGATGTGCTATTAATAATTGCTTTTTAGGCATTATCTAATTCCCTTCAACGATAATTTGTTTTACCTAATTTTTTAAGTTCAGCTCGGTTATATAAGAAGACTATTAATCCACAAATTGTTCCAAATAAAGCAACAGCTAATGCAATTGTTAAAATTAGTTGGTAACCCAAAGGTGATGTATTTGTTTGTCCTTCAATGGTATATATTTTTCCAACATATCCTGATAATTCATAGAATCAAGCATCTGGTGAAAAAGCAATAAATGAAAGAATTCCAACTGAACTAGCATAGTTATTTTTACCAATTTCAATTTCAGCAACTTGAGTAAATCGAAGAGTCACCATTACTCATGATAAGGAACCTGCTATTAAGAATAAAATTGTAACTAATACTATAAAGAAGATAAATAATGGAGTTCCAGGTTCCTGAATTCCTGCTAAGGTAAGAAGCAAGATGGTTAAAACAACTAAAATTCCTACTATTGATGTTAAAACTAAAATAAGAATATAACTTCTAAATTTGTCAGCATAGTAACCAACATAAGAACTAATTAAACCTCGAATTCCATAAGTTCTAATTCCGCCAAGAATTGTAACTAAAATTGTAGGTGCTAAAAAGACATTATTTAAGACTTGAACTAAATAGTAGGCAAATACTGATTGGAAAGTATACATTCCCATCACAAAAATTGAAAGCATTCATAGTCTTCAATTTTTAAGTGATACATAAATTTGAATAATGTTTTTCTTAATAGATTCTAAACTAACTTTATTAGTGTAACGTTCAATTTTTTTCTCTTTAACAAAAAAGAGAACTAAAAATGAAGTAATGACTAAAAAACTACCGATAATAAAAGTATAAACAGCAAAAGGTGTAGAGTTAATTTCTTTAACATTGTTGGTTGGATAATAAATTGAAGTAATAATTAATCCAATAACAAAAACTAAGAAAAATCCAATTACTCCGTTTGCGCTTCCTTGAATTCCATAAGCAAGACCTTGATTTTTCTGGTCAGTTTGCTGAGAAACTAATTTTCAAAGTGGGGTTCAAAAGATTAGAGTTGATGTAATCCCTCAAAGACCTCAAATAATTTTATATTGAGTTAGAGCACTTTCTTCACCCAATTGTTGAGCGTTTTTGATGGTTATACCAAATCAAAAAGTGATAATTCCTGTTGATAAAACAGCAATAAATAAGAGTCAACGTGAACTAATCCTATTAGATAAAAATCCGCCAGGTAGTTGAGTTGCCAGGGTAACTCAACCGATGATGGCGGTCAAAGAAGCTACTTGATCTTCACGAATTCCTAGATATGTATGCAAGTTAGGAACAATATTTTTAAGATAATAAGGGGCAGCAATAACAAAAACATCAGCAGCTGCTAATATTATTAAAGCAAAAATTTGTGATCAAGTAAAATCTTTAAATTTACTAAAAAACCTTGTTTTAATCATGACTCCTCCTTTCAAAAATTAAATTTATTACATATATTTATTTTATAATAAATTTGCATAAAGTTTTAAAATTTTAGCACAAAAGAACAAATACAAACTGTATTTATAGTTTTTTTAAAAATCAAAATAAACTTTGTATACTATTTTTTACTTTAGTTAGAAAATAGTAGAAATTATTCATAACCCATTTTTTTAATAGTTTTTTTGTTATCAAATCACTTAGGACTAATTTTTACTTTATTTTTTAGAACAACTTTACTTTGTAGTAATTCTTCTAATTCTAGACGAGCAGCAGTGCCAATTTTACCAAGCATTGTGCCATTTTTACCAACTACAATTGGTAAGTGCGACTTACGACCAACGTAGATAATTGCATCAATTTCGATATGTTTAGGATTAGCCTCACTAAAGCGTTCAATAACTATGGCACTTTGATGAGGTACCTCCTCTTTTAGATTTAATAAGAGTTGTTTTCTGATAATCTCTTTGGCAAAAAATCGTGCTGGCTGATCGGTAATATCTTCTTGTTCAAAAAAGAGATCACTTTCATATGCATAGCTTTTAATTTCTTCTAAGAGATCCTGTTTTGCCACTTTAAATTCGGTAGAATAACCAAAAACCTTCTTAAAACCTAGTTGTTTAAGCTCGGCTACTTTTGTTTCAATTATTTGTTGATCATCAATCAAATCTAGTTTCGTTAAAACGGCAATTTTGTTTTTCACATTGGCAATTTTTTCGACAAGTTGTTGGCTTTGATTGCTAATTTTTCAGTTAACTGGGTGCAAAAAAAGTACAACATCGATGTCTTCGATTGAGTTAATGACTGCTTTGTTTAAAACATTGCTCAAGTTGTTAATTTTTTTGTGAAAACCGGGGGTGTCGACAAAGACAATTTGTAAATTATCTTCGTTGTAGATGCCATTGATTAAGTCGCGGGTAGTCTGTGATTTTGAGCTAACAATTGAGACTGGAAAATCCAATAAAGTGTTTAAAAGTGAAGACTTTCCGCTATTTGGGAGACCGACAATGGAGACAAAACAGTTTTTAGCCATTAGAAAAAATCCTTGTTAAACATTTGCGGTAGAAGCTCATCTAGGAGTAATTTTTTTGTCTCTCCTGTTTGTTTATAAAGGAAAAAAGGTGTTTTTTTATCTAAGAGTTCACTGCAGACTTGTAAGCAAGCACCACAAGGGACAATAAAAAAATCGCTATTTGATAAAATGTGGATTTCTTTAAAATCAAAGGGTTTTTTGCCACGAGAGATGGCACCAACGAGCGCGCTTCTTTCGGCGCATATTCCTGAAGGATAAGCAGCATTTTCGACATTTACACCTTCTCAGATGTTGTCATCTTTGTCGATTAAAATTGCTGATACAGGAAAATTTGAGTAAGGAACATAAGCTTTTTTTGCTAATTGTTGCAGTTGTTTGAGGTAGTTCATTATCGATAAATCTCCATTTTTTGCATAATTTTTTCAACTTTTTCGTGCATGATTTTAGCTTCTTGTTCATCAATGTGATCGTAGTTTAATAAGTGAAAAACACTATGAGTAAACATGTAGCAAAATTCTCTTTTATTTGTGTGTTGGTAGCTTTGAGCTTGGTAATAAATTGTTTCTGGACACATTAAAATTTCCCCAATAAAAGCTAATTTTTTACCATTTTGTTTATTAACTAAAAAGTCTGGAAAAGAAAGTACATCGGCAATATAGTCTTTATTTTTATAGGTTTTACACATTTTTTGCATGTAGTTTGCCTCAACAAAAGTCAAATCTAATGTTAGTAGGTAGTCCAAATTTTCACTTTCTTGAACAAGGTTTAAAATTTGTTGGAATTGTCTGCGATAAAAAAATGCTTTTTTACTTTGGTTTAAAAAGTTGACTTTATTTTTCATTTCTTTATTATTGTATTACATTAGTTCAAGAATAGTTTTAAAAAACTATCATTATCTTTTAATATTAGTTGACCTAAAATCTGTGTTTGTGGTTTTAAAAATGGAGTTTTGGTGAATTCAATTTCAAAAATGTCTTGTTTTAGACTAATTATTTTGACTATTTCTAAATTAATTGCCTCTTTATTAAAGATAAATTTGGCATAATCACCTTTTTTTAATTGATAATAAATATCTGAATTTATTAGAGTAAAAATTTTGTTATCTTTATCAACTTGAATCGTGATAGCAACACTTTTATAGACTCTAATCTGCAAAAATAAATATATCGAAGTAATTAAGATGATTAAAAATAATAAACTAATAAAAAAATGGATTTTCTTATTTTGATAAAGTTTCAATATTTAATTTTTCTCCTTGATTTTGAAGGTATCTTTGTGAGTGGGAAATCTCAATAAAAATAGCATCTGCTTGGTAAGTGGTTATCACCTTTTTCAAAATTGCAAAATTGTTTTCATCAATATTTTCAAAAGCTTCATCTAGCAAAATTAAGTCAAATTTTTGAGTTAACAGTTTTAAAAGTAGAATTATTTGTTTTTGACCACTTGAAAAATTTGCGCCATTGTTATAAAAATGGGCATTTAAATCAAGTTCTCATTTTTCAAATAGTGTTTGTAGATCAAAAATTTGAATATTTTGGAAAAAGGTTTCCATTTTTTCATTTTTATCATTACAAATGAAGGAAATAACAGAAATTGCTGGAAAATATTGATCATTTTTAATAAAGGCAATATTTTTTCTTAAAAGAGCAATATCATAATGACTAATATCTAAATTATTAATAAGAAATTGTCCACTAAAGTTGATTTCATGATTTATTAATTTGAGCAAAGTTGATTTGCCACTGCCATTTTTACCAATAATTTTTAAATGTGAATTTATTAATAATTTTTTAATATAAATGAGTCGTCGCCCACCATCGTAGTTTATATTTAAATTGTTAAATTTGAGATCACTAATTTTTTGATGATAATTTCCATGCTTTTCTTTATCGACATTTAAAATAAAATTGAGGAGCTCAACTTCCTTTAAAAATATAGGTAAATTGGTGACAATGTCGACAAAAGAAGAAAGTGGATTAATAAAAAAATTAAAAAAACTTAAAAATAAAAGTAGTTGGCCAATTTGAACCTGTCTATCAAAAATTCAAAAGGCAGAAACAAAAACGATGATAATTGGTGAAATTGAAAAAACAAGATTTCCAAAAGTTTGTAAAAAAGATTGTTGTTTTCAAATGTTATATTCATTGTTTTTAAATTTGTAGTAATTATCATCAAAACGTTTTTTTAAATTGTGAAAAATGTCTTCATTTTTTAAGTCAACAAGTGAGAAAATCATATCGTTAGTGGCTGTCATATTTTTGAGTTGATCATCAATTAAAAAATGGTATTTTTTGCTAATACTTTTTTTAGTGATTAAATTGACTAGTGTGTAAACTAAGCTAATTATTAAAATTAGTAAAAACATTTTTCAATCGATTCAGAGCAAAATAACAAAAGAGATTGCAAAAGAGACTAGTTCATTAAATAGATGGTAATAAAAATTAGCACTAAATGATGCAAAAGAAGGAATTAGTGATATTCTTCTCAAATAATCATGGTTATCCAATTTTAATAATTGGTAGTTTTTGCCTTTTTGTAGTGAGGAAAAAAATCTATCAAAGATATCTTTTTCAATTTTTAGTTCAATTTTGTGAGTATATATTTTTTTAAAAACTTCTTGAATAACTCTTCATAAAATGATTCAAAGAAAAAATATTGTAGTTTGTGCTAACAGCGAAATATTTTGCTCTGGTAAGACTTTATCGACAATTGTTTTTAAAAAAAGTGATGAAATAAAGTTGGATAGTGCAATTAAAAAAATCAAAAACAAAAGGTATCAATTCGTCTTTGATTCTAAAAAAAATCAAATATTATATCAATTTTTTTTCACTGAGTTTTTTGGAAAATTGCTATCTTTGTTTGCAAAAATGACCACATTTGCAAACAACTTTTGCATATCAGTTACACTAATTTTTCTTTTGCCAATGAGTGGATCCATGATGTAAAAATATTTTTTAGTTATTCTTAGTAGTAAAACATAATGACTTAATTGATTGTTTTTGATTAGGATAATGATTGGTCGGTTATTAAATTCTAAGTTTTGTAGTGTTGGAAAATCACCACCATAAGAATCTAAAAGAATGCCAAAGTCTTTAGCTAATCTTTCAAGATTGACAATATTGATGCCATCATGTGAATAGTAGGCTTTATCTTTTAATTTATTAATTGAAAGATTTTTATGATAAAAATGGTGAAAAATTGATTGTAAAACTGCAAGTCCACAATCTTTTAAATCCTTTTGTTTAAATGTCTTCATTTCTTAAAATTAATGTAAAATTTAGATGTATATTAAAAAAGGGAAAAAATTAACAAAAAAAGGCAAAAATTATGCAAAATTATCGTTTTAATAGAATTTTTCTCATTGTTACTGACTCATTAGGAATTGGTGATGATGGGCGACAAGAAGAATTTGGTGACCAAGGTGCCAATACATTACTTAGTGCTTCAAAAACTGGTTTATTAAATATTCCTTTTTGAAAAAAACTTGGTATTACTAACATTGCAAAAATTGAAGGTCACCATCAAAAAAATAAAACTCCGCTAGCTTATATGGCAAGAATTCATGCTAAATCAAATGCTAAAGATACGCTTGCAGGTCATTGAGAAATGATGGGAATTTATACACAAAAAGCAAATCCTAATTTTCCAAATGGTTTTCCTCAAGAACTCCTTGATGAGCTAACTAAAGCTTTTGATAATCGACAAATAATTGGTAATAAATCAATAAGTGGAACTGAGATTTTAAAGCAATTGGGTGACCAAGAAATTAATGAAGGAAAAATTATTGTCTATACTTCTCCAGATTCAACATTGCAAATTTGTGGTCATGAAGAAAAAATGGGTCTTGATAATCTCTATCGTTATGCCAAAGCTGCAAGACAAATTTGTTCATCTTGCCCTGAGTGAAATGTAGCACGTGTTATTGCGCGACCTTATGTTGGTAAAAATGGTGATTTTATCCGCACTTTTAACCGTCATGACTATGCTAATAAACCACCTCTGCCAACTGTGCTAAATCGTTTGCAAGCTAAAGGAATTAAGACAATTGCTGTTGGTAAAATTAATGATATTTTTGTTGGCCAAGGAATTGATGAGGTATTTCCACCGGCTAGTGACAATGAAAATATGGATGTTGCAATTGAAAAAGCAATGGAATCTAGCAAAAATGAGTTCATTTTTGTTAACTTAGTAGAATTTGATTCACATTATGGTCACCGCAGAAATGCTGATGGTTATGCTGAAAATCTTAATCAGTTTGATATTAAATTAGCAAAATTAGTCAATGCGCTAAAAGAAGATGATCTCTTAATTATTACTTCAGATCATGGCAATGACCCTTTATATCCGGGCACCAATCATACAAGAGAGGCGCTACCTTTGACCATTTTTTCCAAAGCATTTAGCTCAAGTAGTAAAAAGTTAAAAACTCCAATTGATTCACTAGCAACTGTGGGAAATATTATTGCTAGAAATTTTGGAGTTGAATTATGTCAAATCGGCGAAGATATTTTTGATCAACTAAAATAATATGCAAAATAAAAGAGTTTTCCCCACTAAAAGAAGTATAAAACGGATGGCCGTTATTAGTTTGTTGTACCAAAGCGAGCTTTTAGAAGAACAAATTAATGTTGGACAAATATTTCAAGATCATCCAGAATTAGACTCAGAGCAGATAAAAATGTTTAAATTTATAGCCAAAAATTACTCTTTGCTTCAAAAATTAATTGCTGCACATCTTAATTCACAATGACAATGAGAGCGAATTTTACCGCTTAACCGGGCAATTTTATTGTATGGAATTTCCGAATTATTCTTTTCAGAACATCGCATTGTTATTAATGAGATGATTGAAATTAGTAAAGAATTTACTGCTGATGGCGACAAAGACTATGGTTTTATTAATGCTGTTATTGAAAATGTTTATCAATATTTAAAAAGAAAAAAAATTATTTATGAACCAGAAAGCAAAAATTAAGAAAATGCTCAAAGATGAAGAAAAATGAAGATTTTACAAAAATTTTTTAGGTAAAAAATTCAGTTTTCTTTTTTTAGATCTCAACAAATTATTCGACTTACAACTTAGTGTAAATGAAATTTTTGTCCTTGAAAAAAATTTAATATTTGGAATTGAAAATCAAGATACTTGAATTAAATTAATATCTAGTTGTTTTCGTAACAAAGAAGACTTTAGTCCGCAAATACTCAGCAATTTATCTATATTTTTATACAAAAGTTGAAAAAATTATAAGCTCAAATATGCAAACCAAGAAATTGAATATGATAGAAGGGCAAATTTTAATCAATTTACACTTTTATTAATGGAAATTGATAGCAATTTCAACGATATTATTGTTAAATTGTTAAAAAAATGAAAATAAAATGACAATTAAACAAAAATTAATTGAATTAGGTTATCAAGATGCTGAAATTCTCATTCGCGTTGGCAAAGTGCGTGTCAACCGTGAAGTAATTTTTGTACCAAGTACCAAAATTGGCAAAGATGATGATATAGAAGTTGAAAATAAGAAAGAATTTGTATCTCGTGGGGCTTATAAATTATTGGCAGCCATTGAAGCCTTTCAACTAAATTTTAAAGACAAAATTGTCTTAGATGTTGGTGCATCAACAGGTGGTTTTAGTCAAGTTTGCCTTTTAAATAAGGCCAAAAAAGTTTATGCTTTAGATGTTGGAACTAATCAGCTAGATTATAATTTAAGAAAAAATAGTAAAATTTGCTCAATGGAAAAAACAAATATTAAAAATGTTACTACTCAGAATTTTAGTGAGCAAATTGAGACAATTGTTTGTGATGTTTCTTTCATTAGTTTGAAAGAGGTCATCAATGTGGCAGCAAAACTGTTAGCTCCAAAAAGTGATTTTGTTGCGCTTTTAAAACCACAATTTGAAGCTAGTTCAAAATATGTTGAAAAAGGTGGTTTTGTAAATGAAAAATATCATCAATTTCTAATAGATAGAATTATTAATTTTGCTCAAAATAAATTCAACTTTATTGGTCAAATTGTCTCACCAATTAAAGGTAATAAATCAAAAAATACTGAATATATACTATATTTTCAAAGGAATTATGAATTATAAATACGCTTTTCCGATTCTTAAAAAAATAACATATTTAGACTCAGCTGCTCTTGTGCAAAAACCACAGGTAGTTATTGATGCAATAGTTGATTTTTATAGTAATTTTGCAGTTAATAATCACTCAATTAATTCAAAAATTGGCTATCAAAACGAGAATAAAATTACAGCAGTTAGACAAAAAGTGGCTAAGTTAATAAATGGAAATCCGCAAGAAGTAATTTTTACATCAGGTACTACTGAATCATTGAATTTATTTGCACAAATGATTAAAAAAAATATCAAGCCAGGTGATGAAATTTTACTCTCGCCTTGAAATCATTCATCTAATTTACTCGTTTGAATAGAAATTGCTAAAGAAAAAAATGCAAAAATTATTTATAGTGAAAGCCTAGTTGACAAAATAAATCCTAAAACTAAAATTGTTGCTTTTAGTCAAGTAAATAACACTTTACAAGTGCATCTTGATTTAGATGAAATTTGAAAAAAGTCTATAAAAATGAAGGCAATAGTAGTAAATGATGCAACTCAAGCCATTAGTTTTCAAAAGGTGGATCTTCAAAAATCTCATGTTGTTGCTTTTAGTGCCAACAAATTTTATGGGCCAACTGGGTTAGGAATTTTAGCTATTCAGGAATCGCTTTTATCTACTTTGTCACCTAGTAAACTAGGTGGGGGAACAATTCGTTATTTGGAAAATGATGAAATTAAATTTTATAATGATGTTAAAAAATATGAAGCTGGTACTCAAAATTTAGCTGGTATTTGAGGTTTAGATGCTGCAATAGATTTTTTTAATGAGCTTAATTGACTAGATATTAAAGGGCAATTAAACTCACTGAGTTATTATCTTTATTTTTCCCTTTTAAGCATTCCAGGTGTCAATGTTTATTCCAAAGCAGAAGATCATATTGCTTTGTTTTCAATAGAAGGTTTTAGTGCCCAAGATGTTGTCTCGGCTTTAGGAAATGAAGGCGTTCATCTTCGTAGTGGTAATTTTTGTGTTCCTAAACAACAACATTTTTTTCAAGACAATAATATTATTCGTGCCTCACTAGCTTTTTATAATACTGTTGAAGATATTGATCAATTAGTTTTATTTTTAAGAAAAAAGGAGTTTTTTAACTTTGTATAACGATTTTAATAAACGAAGAGCGATTATTTTGCAATCAGCTAATAACTTAGTCAATGATGAAACCGTTTGCAAGACAGGCCAATTTTATTACAATAATTATTGTGATGATGCCATTGCTTTAGAAATTGAAATTAAAAATGGCAAAATTGTTCAAGTA
The DNA here is from genome assembly GCF_000026765.1 of Mesomycoplasma conjunctivae. Taxonomy (NCBI): domain Bacteria; kingdom Bacillati; phylum Mycoplasmatota; order Mycoplasmoidales; family Metamycoplasmataceae; genus Mesomycoplasma; species Mesomycoplasma conjunctivae. The sequence goes on from NC_012806.1 coordinate 274,592, forward strand.
AAAACTTGTGCCCACGGGTGTACCATTTTAAAATCAGCTGCTAATTTAATTGCTAATCAAATATTAGATAAAAATTTACAAGATGTCAAAAAATTACTTAGCGATTATCAAAAAATGCTTGAAAATCAAGAAATTAATCTTGATTTGCAAGATTTGAATGCCCTAGTTAATACTAAAAATCATAAAAATAGATTAGTATGTGCAACTCTTTTTAGTGTTGCAATTAGAGAAAAAATTAAGGAATTCGAAGATGGATAACAAACAAAGATTGCAAAAATTAATAGCGCAAGTGGGTCTTTGTTCACGAAGACAAGCTGAACAAATGATTAAAGATGGTAAAGTTTATCTCAATGGTGAAAAAGCCAACTTAGGTGATAGGGCAAGCTGAGAAGACAAAATTGAAATTGATGGCGAGCAAATAGCTAAAAAAGTTAAAATAGTTTGATATCTTTTAAACAAGCCAGCGGGATATATTACAACAGTTCGAGATCAATTTAATAGACCTACGGTAATGGATTTTTTTGATAATAAAACTCATTTATTTCCTGTTGGGCGGCTTGATTATAATACAACAGGACTACTTCTTATTACAAATGATGGTGAGTTAGCTAATAAATTGTTGCATCCAAGAAATAAAATTGAAAGAATCTATTTAGCTAAATTAGATTATAGCTTAGCTGATTGAGAATTAGATTTTTTAAATACAACATCACTAAATCTTGATGGAGTAATTTCCAAACAAAAAATTGAAAAAGTTAGTTCCCGGAAGTACAAAATTACGATTTGACAAGGTTCAAATCATCATGTTAAAAAAATTTTTGCAATTGCTAAAAAGCAAGTTATTGAATTAAAAAGAATTGGCTTTGCCAATTTAGAATTAGCTAATCTTCCAGAAGGTCAATTTCGCAAATTATCTGATTTAGAAATCAAAAAATTAACTCTTTTAGTTTAGTCAAAAAATTAAAAAAAGGCTATAAATTTATAGGTTTTTTTTAATTTTTTAGATAAAATCTTATTAACTAAATTGTATAGAAAAATAGTTGAGATAAATATTGTAAGCAGTTTAAAAAAATTGATATTTTTTTCAAAAAAATAATTTTTGTGATAATATTATATAAGTGGCTAATGATTTATAAATATGCTACTACAATATAAAAAATGTAATATTTATATTTTTTATATTTTTATAAAACAATTATTTCTCTTGTACTTTTATATAAAATATTATATAATTATGTTTAGAAAAATAATTTTTTCTTTATTTTTATAGTCAAATGACATATATTTAGCTATTTAAGTAATACTAACTTTTAGAAGTAAGTTAGTATTTTATCATTTTAAAAAAAAGGAACAGACAATAATGCCTAAAAAACAAAATGAAAACAAACTTATTCAAAAAAAATACCGTGCTAAAAAAATAATAGCAGCTAGTGGTGCACTTACAGCTACTAGTGTTGTTTTAGCTCCTTATTTAGCAAAATTATTAAAAACTCAAGATATTTTAGTTAAAGATTTTAATGCAGTCAATGTTGCTGCTAATAGTGCTGGCTTTAAATTTAGTTTAAAAGGGACAGATAAAAGAGTTGATGAAATTTTAACTAAAACTGATTTAGAATTATTATATCTTGATGAAAATCAAAAAATCGTTGCTAAAACTAATATTAATTATGATAAAGAAACCAAAGAATTTAGTAGTTTTAATGATAAATTAATTAGCGGTTCTTTATATAGCCTTCAAATTGTAGCACCGCAATATAAGAGTTATCGTTTTGTTTTTGATCAAAATGCTAATTATTTTTCAACAACAACTCAAATTAATAAAATTGATTATAATAATGATTTAGACAAAACAAATTTAGTTGTTTCCATTTTTGATTCCCAAAAATCTTTAGAAGGTGCTAGTTTACAAATTAGTTACCATGCAGAAAATTCTAATGAAATTAAAACAGCAACTGCTGTTTTACAATCTTATGAGAATCAAGGTCATATTAATGATAATATTAAAGTAGCAACATTTAATTTAGAAAAATTAACTCGTGATACTAAATATACTATTATAGATGCTAGTTATGATTTTGGTGGTAGTCCATCAACAATTGGATTTTCATCTAAAGTTGATCCAAGTTTTTTAACTTCACAACCTAGTGGTCGTCTTAGTGATTTATCACAAAATATTATCGGACAAAACCGTTCAGGTTTTAATTTAAATTTTGAAAGTAGTGATCCAGATTTAGCCAATAAAAAAGTTATTCTTGAATATTACTGACAAGACGAGCAAGAAAATAATCATTTTGGACAAGTTGATAATTTAACCATAGCAGGTGAAGTTGGTAAATATCACATTAATAATATTAAATTAGAAGGCTTACCAGGTGGACAAAAATTCTTTGTATCAAGAATTTTTGGTGATAACGATAATGTTTTAATTAATGTTAAAGCTAGTGACTTTAGCTTTGTTTCAGCTCCTGAAATTGCAAGTATTTCAACTAAGACCACTCGTGATGGTTATACTAGATTTAATGTTGTTTTTTCTGATAAAAACTTTTTATTAAATGAAAAAATTGTTGATCTTTCTTTTTACGCAGATAATAATAAAGACAAAATTTTCAATGTTGAAGGACGGGTAATTGGTAATAACTTTACAAGCTTTATTCAAGATTTGCCAAGATTCTCTCATTTTACCATTACTGGAGCTAAAGTTAAAGATAGCAAAGTTAACTTTAGTCAAGATTTTGATTTTGATAATGCATTTAGTCAAATGCCAATTTTCTTTAGTAATAATTTTCAAGAATCACAAAAACATTTTCTCACCAATTTTGATGCAGCTAGTGTAACAACTATTAAAGCAGAAAATGCAACTGAAGATGGTATTGAAATTACAGCTGAATATGATCCAGCTGACAAATATATTTTAGGTAATTTAGCAACTCTTTATTTCAGCATTGTTGGTTCTAGCAACAATTTAAAATCACAAGCTGTCAAAATTGTTGAAGAAAACAATAAAATTGTTGCAAAATGAAAATTAATTAACTTAGAAGCCGGAAGCACCTATGTTATCGACTCTGTTGGTCTTAATCAACCAGATGGCTCAAATGTTTTAAATGTTGAATCAATTTTTGCTGATAATATAACTGCAACTGATTTATCATTTGTGACCAAACCAGTGGTCTCTAATATTTTCAGTCAACAAAGTGGCGAAACTTCAGTATTACTTAGTGTTATTTTAAAAAATGCTGCCACACCGCTTACTACAGCGACTATTTTTTACCAAAAAATTGGAAAAGGTGGCAAAGTTGAAGGTGTTGAGTTAAAAAAAGAAAATGTCAATGTTATCAACAACACAACTATTAAAACAACTATTGATAATTTAGAAAAAGGTCAAGATTATCAAATTACCAAAATTGAATTAAATAATAATTATTTATCATCACTTGGTGAAAAAGATATTTTACCAGTATCTAAAAACTTATCTCCAGCTGAGAAAATTTTTAGTGTTTCCACTCCACTTACCATCATTAGAGTACAACAAATAGCAGATGATTTAACAACTGCTAAACTAAAAGTTATTTTTGATGCTCCTAGCCGTAAATTAATTGCTAGTGATGAAGTTACTATTTTTTATAACCGTTTAGGTAATAATGAATTGCTTAGCTCAAAAGCTAAATTATCTGGTAATTTTGCAATTTTTGATTTAAAAGATTTAAAAATTGGATCAAAATACTATTTAAATTCTGCAACTGTTGAAAAAACTGTTGTCTCTAACAGTGCAGTTGATACTGATTCTACAAAAAAAGATGTCAATGTTTTATTTGACAATGATATTTCAATTGATGAGCGTTCTTTTTATACTAAAAGTGGAATTGAAGATATTGTCTATAATAATTCCAATGAAGCCCGTGTAATAGCAGAGCTTTATTTAGCTGATGCTCGTGGTGATTTTAAAGGTGCCAAAGCACAATTGGCATATAAATTAAAAAATAGTAATGATAGTGTAAAAGAACCTTCTACAGAGAGTGCGGAGGATCCTAAAAAATCTAATCAACCTGATTTTAATAAATATTCTGATTCAACTCCAGTATTAGGAAATCGTATTCGTTTTGATTTAAAAGATTTAGAGAAAAAAGCTGAATACCAAATTTATAATCTCTCTGTTTTAATTAATGAAGCACCTGCTGCTAAATATAAAGACAATGCAGGAGTTCAATTTGGTCTTGATAGGGTAGAAACTCAAGATGTAGTAAAACCAACAGGTGCCGGTGCAGCTGGTGGAGGTGCTGGTTCATCCACCGCGAATGCTAGTTCAGCAAACACCATTGCTTTTGAAGAAGCTCTTTATAAAAAACCAACTACCCAATTTTTCATCACAGTGCCTCAAACTGCTTCAGTTACTAGCATTAGTCAAGACCTTATTGGCGAAAATAGTGCGAGATTTACTGCAAAATTTGGTCAAGTTGACTCTTATTTAAAGGGATCAAAAATTCGAGTTACTTTAAAACAAACTGGAAAAACTGATCATACTGTTAATGCAGAGGCAATTGTTCAACAAGATAATGCTAATGGTTTTAAAGTAGAGTTTGATGCCCAAAATCTTCATGCAGGTGCACGTTATGCAATTGTTGGATTTGAAAGATTGGAAAAAAACGAAGAGCCAATTAAAATATTTACTAATCAAGTTGCTTATACAGATCAATTTATTATTACTCAAGCTTTAATTCAAAGTTATGAATTTAATACAGATAATGAAACAAAAGCAGTTGTTAAATTAAAATTGAAAGATGAAGGAAAGCATGCAGTTGGTCGCCAAGTTACTTTACTTATTAGAGAAGAAGAAAACATTGGTATTCAACATACTCTAACAGCTACTAGTGTTGGGACAACATATATTTTTCCATTTCAAAATTTAAAAAAGAATACAAAATATTTTGCTAGTGATGTTAGTTTTAATGATGCTAAAGGTATTAAAAGGGATTTAAGATTTAAATTAGAACCTGGTTTTAGTAATAAATTTACTACTAATGTTCAAACTGCAACCGTTAATAAAATTGAGCAAAGTTCTATTACAAAAAATAGTGCAAAAGTTAAATTCACTTTTGATGATGCAGATAAGCAATATTTAAAAAATCAAATGCTCAAATTAACTTATAAAGATAATAGCGAACCAAGTCAAGCGGAAAAAAGTGCAACTGGAATGGTTCAAAATGATGGTACAGTTGAATTTGATTTAACTGATCTTACCAGTGGTAACCGTTACCAATTGACCAAATTAGAATTTAATCAGACACCAGATAAAAAGCAAATCAATCTCTCTGATGATTTCAAATTTATCTTTGATAATACTCCAGGAAGCAAAGCTGGCTTTGATAAAAGATTCTTAGTACCAACTCCAACACTTAGCTCTATAAATTCTGCTTCAGCTTCTGAAAATAGTGGAAAAATTACTATTAACTTTAATGATAAAGCTGGCTCACTTAACGGTCGAAAAGTTAGAGTTACTTATAAAAAAACATCTCCGACACCAGCAGGTTCATCAACAACAAATGACACCGTTACCATCAATAACGGAATCGCCGTTATTGATCTAACCGGTCTTGATAAAGCTGCTACATATGAAATTGAAAAAGTTGAATATGCAGATGCGGTAGCACCAGATCCACAAGCCACCCAATTCACTGAATTAAAAACCAGCACTGATACAAGTGTAACTAGCACATTAAAATTAATTGCTGAATCAACTAGTATTAAATCTATTAGTTATAACTCAAGTGATACTAAAGCAACAATTGAAGTTCAATTTGATGAAAGGGATAAAGAGTTTTTAAAAGATCGTTATTTTAAATTTGTCTTTAAACCAATTAGTGGTGGTAACAATGTCGAGGCAACAGGGCAAGTAACTAGTACAAATGGAAGTGAAGCTAAAATTAATTTAGAATTTAATGGAACTAGTCCAAAATTAGAACCAGCTACTTATTATACTATTGAAAGCATTACAAATGTTCAACAAAATAGTGGAGGAGCACCCGCACCAGCGCCTGCTGCAAATGAAGAATTCCATCCTTTAACTAAGATTAGTTATCAAGCTAACATTAGCCAGAAAGCCTTCTTTGCAACCAAGCCACAAATTAGTGATATTGAATTTGTACAAAATAGTGAAACTAGTTATACTGCAACTTTTAATATTAAAGATCCCCTCGCTGGACAAAATAATTCTTTTGAAGGCAAAAGTGTCAAAGTTTACTATGAGAAGCTTCCAAAAGAAAAGACAGCTGAGAAAACTGATTTTGAAATCGCTAATCCAACGAATCAAGCAGATCAAACTATTACTTTAAATGGTAATGTTCAAACGGTAACTGCAAACATTTCCGGAAACAGTTTTAGCATCAGCTTGAGCAATCTCGATAAAAATGCTTACTATAAAATTCTTGGTGTCTCCGTTGATTTAACTAGTGATAATACTAAATTAACAACAGATATGCAAATTAAAAACGGAAATGACTACCTATTTAATTTTGCAAAGAGCATCTCTGATGTCAACCGCTCTTTCCACGTCATCCCTGAGAGTGCCACAATTACTGAGGTGCAACAAGGTGACAAATCATTAAATAAAGCAAAGCTCACCTTTAGTTTTGATAAGTCCAAAGGAGACTTCTTCTTAGCTAATAATAAATATGAAAATAATTTAAAATTAGTTTATCGTGGCATCGGTGGTAATAGTCAAGCTCAAGAAATTGAGCTAAGAAAAATGTCAGGTGATGAAGATAGTGATTCAACTGATGTCAAATTTGAAGCTGATATTAGTAGCTTAGCTCCAGGAAGCTTGTATAGTATCATTGGCATCAAAGATAATACTACTCAAGATCCAGAGCAATTTAAGCAAGCTGCTAATACATCCGTTGGTCCTTATCCAATTGCTTATACATTTGATTCAAGCACAACAAGAACTTTTGCTACACTAGCTTCAATTGCTGAAATTCGCAGCTCAGCTGTCGTTGGTGAGCAAACTGCACAAACTATTTCCATTAGATTAAAAGATCAAGGTGATACTTTTAAAAATGGTGGGCAGGCCAAAACCTTAGTGCTCACTTATGCTCAAGATGCTTCAGAGAATTCAGGTGCTCAAGATCAAACTGTTGAAATTCAAGTAACAAACGGGCAAGGAAGCATTAAGTTAGACTCTCTTACTAAATACGGAAAGTATATCATAAAATCTATTAAAGAAAAAAATACTGGTACTGTTTTAGTTCATGAAGAAGCTCAACCTAATAATCCAAAAGAGATTCCTTTTGAGCAAAGCATTACTAATAAAAACCAAAACAAATTCCAAGTTCAGCCAACTAGTGTTAAAGTCAACGATTTTGTTGTCCAACAAATTAGTAGCACAACTGCCAAAGTTAAATTCACTTTTGATGATGCTGATAAGCTTTATCTAGACAATTTTACTAACCTAAGATTAAATTATAGTGCTGCTGATGGGCGCACCATCACTTCAAGTGAGGCTAAAGTCAAAGACGACAAAGGACAAAAAATTGTCGAATTTGATTTGACCAATTTAGAGCCTGCCAAATATAGCGTTGATGGCCTTACCTTTGAATATCCACTTAGCTCGACTGCTAAAAGAGTCAAAGTAGAATTTGCTGAAAATCTAAATATTTCAGCAAGAAGCTTTACAACGCAGCCACAAATTATTGCGGCTAGAGCACAAGGTACTGGCGATAAAAGCGGAAGCTTTGAGCTTCAATTAGCTGATCGATTTGCCAGTTTTGTAGGTCGGCAAGTAAAAATTGACTATCGTACTAAAAGAGCATCAGGTAGTCGGCAAGTTAGATCAACTTTAGCTTCAACTTTAAAAAGTGAACAAGGTAGTCTAACAACAACGCTTTTTGCTGAGGGGCCAAATGCCAAAGCACTAGTTAATATTGAAGGGCTCAGAAAAGATACCGCTTATGAAATTGTGAGCATTGAGCTCATCGGTGGTCTCAAAAACCCGATGGAGATTCAGCCGTCTGCACAACCTGATCAAGACTACACAATCCAAGATGATTCAACTAAAGTTGCCTCCATCACCAAAGAATTTACTACTTTAGCTACTAGTGCACTAGTAACTCATGTAGAGTCTAGTATTTTATCAGAAAAGAGAGCAAAAGTTAAGGTATTTTTCAACTTTGATGACAAATTCTTGTTAGATAGAAGTGAGCGGCTTTATCTTCGTTATCGCTCATCTAAAGGTGGGGCTTTTAAGGTGTCTAAAAGTGCTGTTAATCCAACTAGTGATTCACATGGTCGTTTCTATTATGAATTTGATTTACAAGATTTAGATGAAGGTTCCAAAAACAGTTTAATCGATTTATCAAAAACAAATACTACATCTGTTGACAATGATTTAAAAATTAGCGTCGGTGGGGATGCTGCCAATATCGACAGACGCTCTTGAACAACTACGCCAACGCTCGCTGATCTTAATTTTATTTCTTCTCAAGATTCAGCGCTGCTGCGCTTTAAGTTAGAAAATACTGGTCAAACTGACTATGATAATAAAAATGTAAAAATTAAGTATAAAAAAATTAGTGATATCACTAATAAAAATCAGTTAGATGTCGAGCAAGAATTTAGTAACACCACAACTATATTAAATGGTATTATTGAAGCTATTGTTACTAGGCTTGAAAGAGGTAGTTTTTATAAATTAGAATCACTTGCGATAACTGATCCGGGTGGTGCTAACGAAATACCAATTGCTTTCTCATCTGAGTTTCCTCGCAGCACCAACCATGACATTTTCAACACCAAAGTTGAAAATGCTTCACTGCAAGACATTGTTGTCTTAAATAATGATAACAATGTCCACGCTGGTAAATTTGAAATTAAATTTGATGCTAGTCAAACTTTTTTGATTGGCAACTATCAAGCTGCCATTCGTTATGGTACGAAAGATAATAAAGTACCACAGTTGACCTCCCAATTTGTTGATGTAACAAAGGGAGCTGGTATGGATATCAAAGCTGATATTAGCTTAACTAATTTAGTTGCTGGACAAAACTATGAAGTAAAAGAAGTTATTCTCCAGAGAAAAGCTAATAAACAATTTATTGAAAATGTTATTTTCTTGCCACAGCAATTAAGTCTAGTTAATAATCCGGCGCAGGAAAATGGGCAAGGTGAGCTCAAATTTAAAAGTCAAGATAATCCAGCCTTGAAGACCAAGGTATCAGTCGCTGCTATTTTTTCTAATTCAACTAGAGAAAAACAAGCAACAATTGATGTTTTTTTCAACAATGTTAACCAGTTGTTATATGATGATGCACAAGTTAAATTAAAATATAAATTAAAAACCACAGGTGCTTTATCTGTTTATAGTGATGATCAAGTTCATGAGGAAACTGCTACTTTTAGTCGAGCTGAATCAAAGGCCACCTTCAATCTTGACAGCCTTATCAAAGACTCAGAGTACAGCATTGAAGCAATTGAGTGGATGGATAGAAGTGTGGATGCACCTCAGGCAGCTCATTTTAAAACAGCTAATTTTAGAAATACCGGAATTGGAACTTCTGGTGTTGAAATTCCCTTTGATGGTCAATTAAGTGATAGAGACAATTTCCAAAGAAAATTCAATGTTATTGCCCAAACTGCAACAATTAATAACATTGAAATTTCTAACATTACAAATAATGCTGCAAATTTAAAAGTTAAATTTGCAGTTCAAGATGATGCTTATTTGCACAATCAACAAATTGCTCTAAAATTAAAACAATTAGCTAGTGCTTCTCAGGGGCAAAACCAACAACAATTGATAGTTTATTCTAAACAAGCCGACATTGATGTAGCAAGCCAACATATGAGTGATAAAGCTCGAGCTGGCGAGATCGAAGCCACTTTTGATTTATCACAATTAGAAGCTGGATCTAAGTATCAAGTCGAGAGTGCCATTATTAGTGGTAAAACTGTTACAGTTAATTTGAATAGCACTATTGACACAGATGCAAATAATTTCACTGATGCTACTCGAAATCGGGCAACATTTGTTACAAAAACAGAGATTACTAATATAGTAGCTTCTAATATCGGCGACAATAGTGCAAATCTTATGGTCACCCTTGCCGATAGTGGCCAAGTTTTAAATGGCAAAATGGCCAAATTAAAACTCAAGCCAATTAGCATTGTTGGTCTTAACAAAGATGTCGGGAATGCCCAACCCGTCGAAGTCACCGGAATGCTTACTACTACTACTACTACTACTACTACTACTACTACTACTACTACTACTACTAGTGGAGTATTTAACTTTACTAGCATGAACAAACTCCAAAAACATACTCGCTATGAAGTTGAGTCTTTCACAGTTGATGATTCCACCTTTAAAGCAAGCAATTCTAATTCAGCAAGCATTAGTTTCTCAGATGACTTTGGTACAAATAAAATATTAGAAGCTAACAAATTTGTTACCACCACAGGTAGCACTCTTGAATATGATAAAGCTGATAATCGTCCTGATTTAGATGGAAATAAAATTATTAATGGTTATTCAACACGAGCAACAGGAGTTGATTCAGCAGAAATCGAATTTATCTTTGATAAACTTAATGTCGCAATTGCTAGAGGTCACCAATTTGAATTGTATTATGCCAAAATTTCCACTGGGCGTGAAACAGATGAAAGGGGTGGTGGTACAACTCCGGATCCTACATCCACAGTCAAAAAAGCTACTACTCTTGCTGAAGTGCAAGATATCAATGGTGATGCAGCTCACGGGCGTTTAAAATTCATTCTTAATTCATCTAATAGTAGTTTAGATCATTCTTCAACTTATGCAGTCGTTGGTATTAATAATACTACTACTGGGAATTTTATAACACTTTCTAATTTGAGCGGGGTTAGCCCAGCTAGTGTTGCTGGTAGTTCTGTTACCATTCCTACAATAAATGGAGATAAACAAGATACTATCAAATTTACAACTCAGATTCCGCTTCCAAAGGTAACCAGTATTGAAGTAGGAGATAGTACTCCACTTAATGATGGTACCTTTAATGGTGATTACGCATTTGAAACTAAGATAACTATTCAATTTGATAAAAATGCAGAATATGCTTTTGATGATACAACTGTTATTCCTAATAATAATTTCAAAGTTCGTGTTCGGGCACAAGAGCGAAAACGTTTTGTAGTAGAGAGAAATCGTAATAGTGATGGAACTAACAGAACTGAAAAATTCACTCAAAGTGAAACTGGGTTTAACTTTGATGATACTGAAACTAGTTTTGGAAATGGAGAAAAATATCAAGTTACTGATTTACGATATTTTCCTGATCCTTTAGGTAATAAACTTGAATTCAAAATAAAAGCCAATGACATTCGTAGATTAATGGGCGCTGAGTTGGAATTCCACATTGGTCAAGATAAAAGTACAAGTAATACTCTAAAATACTACAAATATGTTGGTCACGGTGGTCGCAACGGAAATGACAAATTAGCCACTCAGCAATCTGAGGCCGTTGTTATTGATAGAAATGCTGAAGGTAATAAAATTACTGCCCAAATCAAACCACAAATTCTCATTGAAGATGCTGTCAATAGTGATGTCATCATTCCTGGGTTGATCGGCTATACCTTTGCAGTTTATGATCCTCTTCACTATTTAAAAGAGGTGGATCCTTTTGCAGATCCAATTGCGACGGATCTACGTTATTTACTAACACCTTATTCAACTTTTGCTGGAAATATTGAATTTAAAGATGTACCTCATAGTGTAAATTTAAGTAATAATGTAACTACTAATAATGGTAATATTCTACTTGATACTGGAATCATTAATACTAACCGTGACGTAGGGAAATTCAACCTAAAAAATCCCTTTAGTGAGAGATATACAAGAAGAAATGTTGATGACTTTCGAGTATTAGGTGGTTATAGAGAAAATAATTTATCAACAATAGGTGGTAATTTAGTACAACGGTTTAATCAAACTAAACCACAATTTGTCCGTATTTGATCCGCTGAAGACTACAATCATTTTTTAAACCGAGGTGGTAATGCTGATTCATTACACTACGGTCGTGATACTGCTTTTATTACTTTCTACTATTATGTAGAAGATGAATTAAGAGGTGGACAGAGAAATCTAGATAATAGAGACTTTAGAAAAAATTCAAGTATTGCTAAACAATTTATTTTCTTTGATTTAACTAAACTCAAATTTTTTGAAACTGCAAAAAATAGAAACTCAACCATTGTGCGTAGAAACCCAATTAGAAGTATTTTTACTTTTCCACATAGACACAAAGATGATATTGCCTTGCCACAGTTAAAAAAAAGAGATTATATAAATGCTCGTTTTCCACATATTTCGTTTGCTCCAACTGACAGATCACCTTTATATTTAGGAACTAGTCCTGATGGACAAAGATTTGATAAATATATTAATTTAAAAATTGGTTATGATGGTAGAGCAAATCAAAACAATAGTAGTTCAACATTAAGATATATTGCTGTTGGTAATAATGATCGATTTGTTGGTATTAATTTTAACAATATTCCTGGTGGTGATAAGGGCGGTTATGCCTACTCAACAGGTCAAAATGGTGGTGGTGGTGGAAGTCTACTAAACGATAATCAATCTGGTTCACTAAAATTGGATTTTAATTCAATACAATATCGTGATATTTATGCAAGAATATATGATGTTGAGTATAACCGGGGAAGCAAACAATTAACAGCAAAGTTTGCTTGACCAAATACTTTCGCCAGTGAAGTTTTTTTGACTAGAGGTAGAGGACTACAACCCAATCATTATATTCAATTAACAGCTGCTTTTAAAGCAAGAGATGGAAAAATATTTCTTGCTGGAACTAGAAACAACACTGCTGCTAGCCCATCTCAACAAATTCAGTTTCTTAATGATCAATACTTTACAAATTTTACTTTTGATTTAAATAATTTTACCCAGGGAAGCAATCCTTACCGCCCTCATGTTGATGGTCCGCTAACTCTGTTAGGATTTTGAGGTCGCTTTGCTAAGGGGGAAGACCGAACTAACAACCCTCCCGATGCCGTTGCGCGTACCATCTACTATCAACCAGACCAATATTACACCTCAATTGTTAAAACAATAAAATGATAAAAAACTAAAAAATACTAACAAAGGAGATAAATAATGAAAAAAATCTCAAAAACTAAAAAAAGAGCTCTTGCCCTAGTTTTTGTCGGCCTCATGGGCCTCTCTTTTGGAACACTGCTGATCATTCCTTATTTATTAAGGAATTGATCAGCGCTGCAATACAGAGTCATCGATTTATCATCGCAAATTAGCGATGATAAATTAAAAGTTGATTTTAGCTTTAGTGACCAAGATAGTTATAAGCTTGACTATCAACCTCTTGATGTCTATATTTATAGTGATAGCAAACAAAGCAAGCAAATTGGGAAAGCAATTGCTACCTATGATGATTTTCGTCATGGATATACCTTTGTTAGTGATATGCAGCAACTCTCTGCGGGAAACCGTTATTATTTTGCCATCAAACAACAAAGTGAATATGCCTCTCGTTTTGGAGCAAAAAAATATTTTGGCTTTGGTGAGCATGTTAGCAATTTTGTTAATATTCCCGCCGCTGTTAACAACATTAATTTTTCTAAAATTAATGAACATAGTGCTCTCGTGCGTATCAATTTTGCTGATGAGATTAAATCATTAGAGGGCAAAACTGTTGCTCTTGAGTACTACTATTTACCAAAAGATGTTGATGCAAAAACTGTTGATAAAGCTCAACAGCGGGGAATCATTACCTCTTATGTCGATGCTGCCAAAGTTGAAAATGGCCATGCCGATTTTCAACTTAACAATTTAGCATCTGATGTTGCCTATTATGTCGCTGGTGTCAAACTAGTCGAAGCCGACAATGCCTCAGTTGAGTTAGCACCAAAAATTATGCAAGATGTCAAAATGGAGCACGACTATGCTTTTGCGACACAAGCCATTGATTTGACCATTGGTTCAATTTCGAGCACAGATGAGATCAATTTTGGGAAAAAAATTGTTGTCAATTTTAATCCTTTACCACTGCTCTCCAAATTAAATGGGCGTCTTGTTGAGCTCAAATATAAAAATTTGCTCACCAATGAAATTCACTCTGTTGTTACTCATTTAGAAAACAATGTAGCAACTTATAATTTGACAATTAATGGCAAAAATAAAATTGATTTGGGCTCCAGTTATCAAATTATTAGTGCCAATGTTAGTGGTGCAAATATTAATTTTGCTCCAAATGCCCTCAAAGAATTTCATACTCAAAATGGCATTGTTGATCTTGAGTCAAAAATTGGTGCTACTGAAGCACAAATCAATGTTACAATTGCCTCTGTTGACCACGTTTTGGGCTCTGAGGTCAATTTGGCAATCAACCCAGTTTCAGCCAAAGCGCTCAAAGCTAATTTGGTACACCTCAAAGATAATTTATACCAAGCCAGCTTCGACGTCTCTGGACTAGTTAACGATAAAGACTACACCATTGATCGTCTTTATTTGAGCCAATTACCACAAAATTCGATTTTTGCCAACAATATTGGCAATGATTATCGGCAAATTGCTTGATCATTGCCGCTTGATAATCCAAGAGTAGAAAAGCGCAATTTCCACTCTGGAATTAGTGATCTTTCGGCATTTTTAAAAACTATCCCCGCAGTTAGTGCCAATAAAGTCGTCATCAATGCCGGCTTTGATGAGACAAGTGCTTATTTAAATAATAAAGCACTCCGTTTTGTCTACCGTCAAGAAGGCTCTCCCACTAAATTATATAGTGAGGCCGCCATTGCTCTTGGAAACTCAATAAGTGTTGATATTGAGCAATTTAACTTCGGTCAAAAATATATCATTGAAGGCCTCGAGCTTGTTGACCAACCAGACATTTTGGTAAAATTGCTCTATGATCCAACTCCAAGTGGACCTTTTAAACTAAAAGAAAATGAATTTTATACAAAAGCTCGAGTTGATGAGATCAGCTTTAGCGACATCAAAGAAACTAGTGCTAAAGTTAAGCTGCACATTTTAAGCGCTAGTGAGCAATGAGCAAATCAAGTTGACAAGGTGGCCCTTGCTTATGGGAGTGCACCAGGGGTGGTCTCTTTTTCCAAAACTATTGATTTTAATGGAAATTCATTACAAAAAGATGCGAGCGGATTTAGTTTAGAATTTGAGCTTGACAAGCTTGATCGGCGTACTGATTACTACATTGGTGATTTAATTTTTGGTAAATTAAATCCACTTTTTAGTGGCGACAACATTGTCGCACTCAACAAACATTTCCGCACTACTTTTGCCAATGCAAAGGTTTTAACAAGTGACTTTTTTGCCGTTAGTCAAAATAGTGCCACCGTCGAAATTCGCTTTAATCCCGACACTGATGCTTATCTAGATGGCCAAAAATTTGCTCTTAAAATCAAGAAAAATGATGGTCAGGAACTCGAGCTTGGCGAAGCGACTGTCGAGCACTCTAGTCTACGAGTGAAGTTAGACAGCCTCGATCCTGGAAGCAAATATCAAGTTGTTGGTCTTGTTTATAAAGGGGCAAGTGAGAATAGTACTACCTCACAAGAAGACCAAGCTGAATTTGCAAAAATTAAATTTAATTTAGATGATATTCAAAATAAAAGCGATGTTTTCTACACCGAACCAAGTGTGGAGAGTATCAGCCAAGAAGAAAATAAAGAAGAATCTGTTAAAATTAATATTGGCCTTAGCTTAAAAAATCCTAATTATCAAACAAAAGCTAATAATATTAAATTAGTTTTCCGTAATAAAGAAACTGGTCTTGTTCAAGAAGCAAACGGAACTTTTGATCAAACTAAAAACCAGGTAAGCTTTGATATTAAAGGTTTAGAAAAATTATCTCACTATCACATTGAAGCGCTGACCATTGATCAACAAAATATTCCTTTTAATGCAAATATTCAAGACAGCTCTAAAGACTTTTCAACAGTTGCAACTACTGCAACGGTGATAAAAGTCGAACAAACCAGCAAGACTACAAGCAGCATCGGGGCAACAATTGCTTTTGATCCAACAAAAGATGCTTATTTAATTGGTGATAAAATTAAGGTGACCCTTTCACCTGAGAACAATCCTAGCGCAGAATCGCTCACCGCTGAGGCGACCGTTGATGATGAGCTCACCGCTGATTTTGTTTTTGATAGCAAAGCAATTGCTGGTCAAAAGTATAAAATTACTAAAATTGAAGCTCTAACCACTACCGATGAGAAAAAGCAAAAAGGTCTTGTTATTCCGCCAAAAGATGTTGGATTTAACTACAGTCCAAAAATTACTGACGCTGATAATACAAAAGAGTTTTTTACCAAAGGTGAAGTTGAAAAAATTGAGTATTCTAATGTTGCCCAAAACTCTATTACAGTAAAAGCCACCTTTAAAGATGATGAAGATTACTTTACTAGAGATGGCCAAAATGGCACTAAAACTGCAACACTTACTTATAAAAATACACGTAATAATGGAATTTTTACCAGCACTGCAGTTGTTACTAACAAATCTGCAACATTTAGCTTATCTAATTTAGATAAATATACTGACTTTGAAATTCAAAGTATCGATATTTATAACAATCAAGATCCTGCTGTCCAGTTTTCAGAAGTTGCAAATAATCAAAAACAATTTAACACCACAGTTGAAGATATCCAAGTTGCCGATATTACTTATTCAAATGTTACAAAAAACTCAGTTGATGTCAAAATTAGCTTTGATACTTTCAAAGATTTTTATCTAGACGGTAAAAGTGTTACAATTAATGTTCAAAAAGAAAATAATGCTGGTCAAAGCAATTCCGTCATCGAAAACACCACAAATATTAAGAAAGTTGATGGTAAATTTGAAGCTAAGTTTAATTTACAAAGACTTGATGAAGGGACTAATTTTAAAATTAGTGGTATTTCCCTTGTTAACTTGTCTGCCAAAACTTTAAAGGCAACTCATCAAAATCAAGCCAATTTAATGCCAGATTTTGAGGTAGTTAATCATTATCCAACTACTCCCGGTTATACTAGTCCTGAAACCAATTTCCAAGATATTAGTAATAATCAAGAAAGCATTAAGTTTTCCACTGATGGTGTAGTCCAATCTATTACCACTGAAGGCTTAATGCAAAATTCTACTAGCATAAAAGTTAGATTCCAAAATGAAAACACCACCAATGAAGATATCAAATTTAATGGTAAGATGGCTACCATTGTTTATACTAATCAAGACACTGGCCAAATTTATCAAGCAACAGCAACAATTAGTAACAATGAAGCAACATTTAATCTTACTAATTTAGTTAAATTACAAAAATATGTTTTTGAATCCATTACTATCAACAGAAAAGTGGGTATTCACCGCCTTGATCTCCAAAAAAACTTTGATGAGAATCAAAAAAACTTTGTTACTCCGATAAATACTGTCGAAGTTATCAATATTGCAAAACAAGCCACTGGTCAAGATGGTGCTAAAGTTACCATTAGTTTTAACAACAGTTTTGATGGAATTTTAAACAACAAATTTAAAGCTAAGCTAAAATATAAAAAGGCGCCAGGTGGGACACCAAATGGAGTTGAACAAACTTCTGGCGAAGTTGAGATCAAAAATTTCAAAGCAATTTTTGATTTAGCTAGCCTTGAGCAATCACAAACTTATCAAATTACTGGTGTCGAGCTTGTTGATAAAGGCGATGCAAATGGACTACAGTTATCTAAGTCAAAAAATACTGCTGGAGGCATTCAAGCTAATCCAATCGCTGTTAATTTTGAGTCTACCATTAACACAAATGCTAATAAACAAAAAGACTTTTATACACCTTCATTAATTTCTGCTATTAATAAAGGAACTCAAAGTGATAATGCAAGCAATAATATGGTAATCACCGTTGCCGATCCGCAAGGTGCTTATAAGAATATCACTACTGCTACTTTAATATTAGAAAATAAACGAACTGGGCAACTATTAAATATTAATAAGACTGCTGAGAATTTAGGCTCAGACAATCGCACTTTTACTTTTAGTGCGACAGATCTTGAAAAATTTGATGAATACCAAATTAGTGATTTACTAATTGATGGCAAAAGTGTTGGTTTTCAAAGAAAATTAACTGAAAATGACAAAAAATTCCGCACTACTGCAAACAGTGTTTCAGTGAGCTCTTTCCAACAAATTGACAAAGAAAGAAATCAAGCAATTATTCGCTTTAATTTTGATGTGCAAAAAGATTGATTTTTACCTAAAAATAAAGTAAGACTCACTTTTGAAAACAATGAAGTTAACACCGTTGGTAAATCAAAAAATAAAAGAGCTGTTAGTCAAAATTATGAAGCTGTTATCGCCGAAGATGGAAGTTTGGAATTCACCATTGATAAAGAGGAAAACTCTACTGCGCTTGATCTTGGAAACAAATTCGATGTTAGCAGATTAGACTTTATTGAAGAGCAAAATGGTCTTGGAAAAATTACTTATCCAAAGCAGACTCTTAATCCAAACATTTCATTAAATAATATAAATGGTAATAAAACCTTTAAAACTAAAGGATTTATTACTCAAATTACAAAAGAGAATTTAGCTTCTCAAACAGCTCAATTTCAACTTAAAATTGAAAATGCTGACTTAATTGGTCGAGCTGTTACCCTTTACTACACCGATTTGGAAACAGGGATTCAACAGCAACAACAATCTATTGCAATGCCCGCTGCCGACTCAGGTCAAACTGCCTTTACAATTTCAGCTCTTAAAGATCTCAACCGTTATTTCTTAGATCATATTGTTATTAATAATGGCGCTGCTGCCACTGGTGATAACCTCTTAGAATTTGATCAAAGTGTGCAAAACATTGATCGTGTCTTTTATACTACTCCAAATGTAATTGATGTCGATTCTATTGAAACCAAATATGATGCGACCAGCAAAACTGCTGTTGCAAGGGTTAAATTTGCCGATCAAGCTAGCCAATTTTTAGTTGGTAAAAAAGTAAAAATTAGTTATCAAGCAAAATTAAATGGTCAAGATTATGGTACAATTTTAACATCTGAGGTCGATGGCGCAAATGCGGAATCTGTGATTAAAAATGATGCCAGTGCAAGCTTTAAATTAAGTGGGAATGCAGCTCCAGTTAACATCACCAATTTCAACATTAGTGGGACTAATAACTATGATGCAGAGACCAACACTTATTCACAAGATCCAAGTGGCACTCGCGCACTTAATTTGACAAATGCTGGCTCTAGCTTAATTGATGGAATTAGCTACGAAATAAAAAATGTAGAACTTCTTGATAGAAATCGAAATAATATGGTAGAATTAAACAACACTGCCATTACAACTCGCTTTGCAGCTATTAAAAATCAGGGTGATAAAACTTTTTCCACCTTGCCAATTTCGGCAATTGCTTATGAGGTAAAAACCCAAGAGCGCCTTGATAAAGTCAGTGCAAAAATCTTTGTTTATTATTTATCTAATGAGAATTTAGAAAATAAACAAGACAAATTTGAAATTGCACTTTCGAACTTGACAACCAAAAGCTTTACTAGTGCAAAGGCAAGTGCTGTTGAGCAAGTGGGTGCTGTACAAGTTGGCCAAGGAGCAACTAATTTCTGAAAAGTTAGCTATGATGTTGACTCTTTAGAAAAAGCCTCACTGTACAACATTGACTATAGTGCTTATAACAATGACAATATTGGCATCTCCCGTTATGTAGATGGTACATTGACTAATCCAGCACCAACTGATGCATTAAAAACCCATTTTAGTACCCCCGGAAGGCAAACTAAAATCGTTGATGTTAGTTATAATAATGTCACTGATGATAACAACGCTAGTGTAACTGTGCGCTTTGACGACCCTGATGCTTTTCTGACAAGAAATGCTCTCCAAGTTAAGCTCAAATACAGCACTGTCGATGGTTTGGCACTTACTAGAGTCGATTTAGAGAGCAAGCCAGTCACTGTGGTCAACAATATTGCCACTTTTAATCTCAAGCAATTAGCACCGGCGAGCACTTATAAAATTGACGCCGTTGAAGTCATAGGGGTGCCCGATATTGTCGCTGGCCACAGCACTAATTTAAAAATTAAGCTTGTCGAGGAAAATCAGAGCCAAGCAGCTGATTTATCTAGTTTGCAGCCTGATAGCATCAGAGATAAAATTCAAGAAGACAACCAATACTACTTCCACACTAAAGCACAATTGGTTAGAGCTGAGTTTACCTCAACTATGGGAGCTCAAAATACAGATACCTCAGGCACACTAACGGTGACCTTTAGTGACAAAGGAAGTCATCCAAAAGCAACTAGTGGTTTTGTTGAATTTATAAAAATCGATCCTTTAGGTAAAAAACAAAATCCAGTAGTGGCAACTTCGCTAGCTACTTATAATACTACTCAAAAAACTATCAGTTTTTCACTATCTAATTTAGAGAAGTTGACTACCTATCGGGTATTGCGGGCAAGCATCGGTGGTGTTGACTACAGTAGATCTTTTTCCAATAGTGATCAATTATTTTTTAGCACAACAGCTGCAAGCGCGCAAGTGCTCAATATTGAACATATTGGATTAAAGACAACTCAAGAGAACAATAAACCAAACAGTGTCAGTGGAAAAATTAAGTTCGACTTTGGCATCATTGACAACTTTTTAGTCCAAAAAGATTTAAAAATAACCCTTATGGATGACACCCCGGATGCAACGGGTGGTCAACCTGCTGCTGCGCCCATTAGCATTATTGCTAGAGTCAACAATGATAATAAAGGACCTTCTGTTGAATTTAACTTAGCTGATGCTGCTCCAGCACTCAAAGCGGGACACCAATATACAATTAACAATGTTGAAATTGTTGGTCAGAGTGGCACAACTGTGCAATTTGCTACTAATGCTTATAATAATACAAGTGGGCAAGAGTTAATGCCACTAAAATCCTTCTGAACACCAGGAAATGTTAAAACTATTGCACTCAAAAATGCTGCTCGACCAAGAGAGCTGACCTTCTTGCTACAAATCACTGGTGATACAGCTGAGCTAAACAACAAAACTGTGGGCATCGAGCTTGAGCAAACCGGTGATAGAGTCTACTATGGAACAGCTACAACAGTAGGAACCACTGGTGGATCAACCACTAACAACCAATTGACAGTCGAGATTCCCGCTAATGGTCTCATACCGCTGAGCGGCTACACTGTCAAAAAAATCTTTGTGGATGGAAAAGAATTTCCAATTGATTTCAACGCTGTGAAGCAACACTTTACAAGCGCAGAGCACTTTACTATTCAAAAAGTCGAATTTGATGAAAAAAGCAACACTGAAAATTCTACCAAAGTTAAACTATTTTTCAATCCCGTTGATGACCACTATTTACAAGGAAGACAAGTTAAGCTCAAATATAAAAACACTCGTGGTCAAGATAAAAATGAACATCTTCTTGACACTGTTGCAGTCGTGCAAGAAAAAGGATCTGGTCAAGATCGCCAACTTTTTGCCGAATTTGATATTCCTGTGGTAAAATCTTATACTGGAGCAAATACTACTACAACCCACTTGTTAAACTCTAATATTTATCAAGTAACAGGGGCAGAAATTGATGGCTGAAGCCCTATTCATAATGTAAACCAGCCACCTACTTATGAATTTTCTTCAATTCTTACACCAACCTCTGCTGATACACTCAAACAATTTAGTACCAAGCTTTTAGCACCGACGATTAAATCGGTATCTATTGGTGATACCACCAATGTCGGCGGTGGTGAGCGAGATTATCGGGCTACCATTAAGGTTGTATTTGATGATCCGCTAGCGCTTGTTAATGAAGCAGATTTAAATAGTATAAAATATCATTTGTATAAACTTGATGACAGCGAGTTGGAAGCAACAAGAAATAGTCGAGTTCGATTTGAAAATCCAAGACTACAATTTGGTACTAATAATGTCGCTGAGCGAACTTTAAGTGTTGATATCGTCGGTGATGCCCGTCAGTGAAACGTCAAAAACAATAGGAATGGCGAAAATCAACTTAAATTTGGTATTGAGTTTCCTTATTATACTAATTTTGCAAAAAGTTCGACTGATAGGTCTAATATAGAGAAAATGAATGCCAATAATCAAGAATTGATGCTAAGTGCCAAAAAATACACTCAGGTTACTAAAGTTTCTGGCTTTATTTATGGGGCTAATGACTATGCCATTGAGCTGACCGTTTATGATCCTTTTGATCAGATATCAGTTACTAAACAAGATTATAATCAAGCAAAAAATCTATTTGCTGATAGATATAGAGCAGGTATTTCATCAAGTGGTCCTTACAGAAATAATCAAGAGCGAATTGCTAATATCGGTCAGGCTATCAATCAAAGAGGAGTTCTTACTACTTCTACTAGTGGGAATTATTCTACAGAAAGACAAACCAAATATAATGTTAAATTTAAGTGAAAAAAATCACTTCTTAACCTAAAAGGTATTGGACTAAAAAGTAATATTCCAGCTCAAAATTATGAACCAGTTTTTTCCGAACAAACTTTAAGAGGTGATAGAAATACATTGGCTAAACAAATTGCTAATATTCGACCTTCAGCTTTTGTTACAAATGGAGAGTTTATAGGTAATGGTAGTGAGTACCGTTTTGATTTTAAATACCGCGATGGAGTTCAATTTCAAGATTTAGCACCAGAGTCTGATTTGTTTATTCGCCTCATGGATGTCTCCAAAGTTGATATTAGCAATGGTCAACTAGTAAATAATGGAGATTCAACTTTATATAAAAAAATCTGATTTAATTTAACAGGTGCTGATAGTGAAGGTAAAAATTTAGCTGCCAAAATTATTCAACTTGATTTTGCAAACTGAAAAATTAATGATATTCCAATGCTTTTTGCTCAAGATGCTCCAGATGTTTGAAATACTTTCCAAACTATGTATCAATTTGGTTCAGTTTGATCAAAATGAGTTAATACTCCTGGAGTTTTAGATAGGATAAACCAAGGAGCTGCCTTTGCCCCAAATACTCCAGTTAGAAATAGTCATAGAGTCAACACTTTCATTGGTCGTGCTGCTACTTATCCGCCAGTTGATACTGATCAAGAATGAAGAACTAGAGCAGGGGCGCCTAACCTAATACGTGAGCCACAATTTGGGATTCAAAATAGTGTTTATAATTCTGAAACCGGTGATTTTAAGGTTTATTTCTATTATGATTCTGACAAAAGACTGCGTTCAATTACGCCAACTGTTGGCTATGCAATTTTTATCAATGAAGCAGGTGACACTTATTTTATTCCAAAAGCAAGTGGTGATGGAATTAATTTGGATAGCGATTTTAACTATACTGATAAATCAGTAACATTTAACTTAAAATCAGCTGCTATTCCAATTGATCAGCGACCAAAATTAGGTGAGCGTCTTTACTTTGCTGGAATTGGAATTACGCCATATTTTGATACAAAACTAGATGATCCAAGCAATGGAGTATGATCATTTAATAAAAGTACCTATGAAGCTGAAATTAAACCTGGAGCTGTTATTGATTTTGCAACAGTTTCTCTTAACTATCTATGACAAATTCCATTTTTAAAAAGATCAACTGCTGTTAATATTATTAAATATACTTAATTGAAAACAACAAAATATTTTTAAATCGCCATTTGGCGATTTTTTTAATATTAATTATTTGAGATAATGTTTTTTAATCTCGGAAACTAAATCATATTTGTTTGTTTTTAAAACAACACCAGAGGACAAATCGGAAGTTAAATTAAATTGATCATAGTAAATAATATCAGGTTTATTTGTATTTAAAACAATACTTCTGTTTAAAAAGGCTAAAGAACCATCAAGATTATAAATCCCAGATCCTGATGCTCCAGGACCATTAGTAGCAAAGAAAAATGGCACCAATCTCTTTGGATCACTTGGATCTTTTGTTATAAAAACACCTTTAAATAAATTCTTGGCACTTAATTTTTCTGGATAAAAGAGACCAACTTTTGTTGAATAATCAACATCTTGATCATCTCAACTCCGATTTGATATTTCTAGTGGTGGAAACTGTGATATTTTGTTTCAAAAGATTTCAAATTTTTTAAATTGGTCAATAAAAATACTAAATTGTTCATGCCACTTGCTATTTAAACCTTGAGTATTATTTCCAACTAAAAACATTTTCTCTTTATTTTTACTATAAAAGTCAATAAGATTTTCAACATCTTTAATAAAATTTTGGTAATCAAAGTAAAAAATTTCAACATCTTGACCTTTTTTATCAAAATTGGTTGCTAAACTAAAATATTTTTTATATAAATTAGTTGCATATTCATTAATATCGGATTCTCTGATAAAGTTTGCAACAAGGCGATTATTAACTTGTCTAGTACTATTTTCTAAAATATATTTTTGTAATCAAATTTCAATTAAAGCAGAGTTATCCAAAGTGTGGATTTTGCCATTGTCATAATAACGAGCAAAGCTAGTAAGTGATCCCAATCGTGATCTAAAATTTTGATTTCTAACTTGAATTTTCCTATTCATTAATTCTCAAAAAGTAGTTTGACCCTTTAAAAGATGAACAACATGGCTATTAGTAAGAAAAGCAGCTTTTCCATCTTTACTATTTAAAAGAATAGCTGTCCCTGAACTAAAACGGATATTTCTTTGATAAATAGCAACATTTTCTAAATCATCATAGCTAGGAGATTTAAAAGCAAAATAATTTAGAGGATAAAAATTCTTAATATTATTTGAATTATGATAAGTAAATTGCCGATTTTTAGCACTTATATTATTTGTAATTTGCATATTATGCAATTTTTGAGTATTATAAACAAATGCATTGGTATTTTTCTCACCTAAAAAGATATTCTCATTTTCCTGTTTTATATTTTCATCATTTATTTCTAGTTTAAAAGTTGAAAATTTTTGGTTTCAACCAATATTTTCACTTTTAATTTCTTGATTCTTAACAGAGTTTAGGCCAGCAAAATTAAAACCTACAACTTTTCTATTTATTGAATTAAGATTAAATTTAGTTGTATCAATACTTTTGTTATAGTAATCTAAAATATTGTTTGTAATTTGCGATTCTTTACTATTTAAATTTTCTTCTTTTTGACTAGTTTCTTGATCTACTATTTTTTCTTGATTAATATTTTGATCATTGCTTTTTGTCTCAGAGTTGGAAGTTATTTTTTTATCAACTAAGTTATTGTCTGCCTGATCTAGAGGTTTGACATTATTTAAATTTTTATTTGTCTCTTTATTTGTCTCTTTATTTTCTTCTTTTTTAGCTATTGTAGGTAAAGTTGACTCATTAGCTTTTTGTTCTTGTGATTTTATATTTTCTTTTTTAGGACTATCTTGTTGCTCACTTTTAATTTCTTGATCTAAACTTTTGTTTTGTCTTTGATTTCTAATTTTA